>CAYQMP010000212.1:0-3950 GCA_964418615.1 uncultured Chthoniobacter sp.
GTCCGTCGCCAGTCATCCATCGGCCCCGCCGCCACCGCATCCACGATCCGGCGCGCGACGATCGCCGCCGCAACCTCGGGCGCCACGACCTCGGCACCGCCCATCGCCTCGGTGCCGTGTGGATCCATCGGCCATTCCAAGATGCTCGCGTCCAGCGCCTTCCGGAACTCATCGGCGAACCACGCCACGCCATCCGCCCCCACGCCGCGCATCCGACCGCCGGCGCCGGCCGGCGGGACTGCCTTCCGTCCGCGGAATCCCCGCGACGAGCCCAAGGATAACCAAAGTGGTCAGCTGCAGGGAGAGGATCTGCAGGGGGAAGTCGACGCAGGCGTGCATCATGACGCCAGCCAGGGCAAAAGCCCCGGAGGCATAAAGCACCCGTATCTCGTCCGGCGCGGAACCGTGTCTCAGCGATCCCCTCACCGCGACGAACAAACCCGCCGTCAGCAGGAAGAACCAAGCCCCCGCCCCGGCGTAGCCCCAATCCTGGATGGTTTGCAGCGCATCCGAGTGGGCGAAATCCCAACGACCCGCCAAAGGGTGCTGCAAGGCAGCGCGGGCGTTGTTGAAGACAAACTCGAAGGTGCCCGGACCGAACCCCCACCACCCGGCTTCCGGCAGCGTGCCCTGGACCATGATGTCATAGACTTCGGGGCGACCGTCGTTGAGAAGGGCGTCGAGTTTGGTTTTCTCCCACCGGGCCCGCGCGCCGCTGAGATCGAAGGAAACAGCCAGATAAAGCACGGTAGCGATACCGGCTGTCCCGATGATGACGGCGTGCAGGAGACGTCGCGACGAGGAAGCCTGCAAGCGCAGGGTGGCCAGCCAGACGGCGATGGCCACGAGCAAAATGGCCGTGATGACATTGGCGGCACGCGAGACATTGACGAAGCCGCATGCCGCGGTGGTCAACGCAGCCAGCGTCCAAAGAACCCGGCTCCTCTCCGCGTCCTTGCGCAAAAAGGCGACGACTGCGAGGCCGGTGATCATGGGGAGAACGAGGTTGATGTAGGAACCGGCGTTCGCATGGTAACGGTAGACCGCGAAAAACCATTCCCCCGTGTAGCGGTAAGTGTCCCAGAAGATGCTCGTCGCCCCGCTGAAACGTTGGGCAAGGCCGAGCACCATGACGCTCGCCCCGGTGGCCGCAACGGTGACCCACAAGCGGTCACGCCAGACGCGGTTGGCCGCGAGGTCGCACGCGATCCACAAGGCCGCGACCAGCCCCGTGGTCCGCAACATCCATGGTAAAGCCAGAGCCTGGTCGACGACTCCCGGCCATCCGGGTAGCGGCGGTTCGATATCCACAAAGACCCCGGCAAATGGCACGAACCGGCGACCGGCGTTCCAGACCATGAACCAACCCTGCACGAGCAAACAGAGGCTCGGCAGGACAACGAACCATCGGACACGCGGCCAGCGACGTCGGGCGGCCAAGCCGACGACAAAAAGGCCGCCGGTGACGAGCAGCCACCATGTCATGACATTCACCGTCCAAGGGCGGGTAGCCCCGAAAAGCCACACCGACAGGACAAGCGATGCCAGCAGCAACCAGCGGGCAGCGATGAGAGGGAAGTTCACGGAAAGGGTAACGGGTCGCTGGTGAAAGGTGTGAAGGTTTGGGCGGAGCGTGCGACCTTGGGTCGGGTGAGTTTTAAGTTTTCAATTTTTAGGAGAGCGGCGCGCATGACCTTGTGTCATATGACCGCAACAGGTGTTTCCCGCATGGCGGGAAAGCTCGTGGCAGGGCATGGCCTTGCCACGAGCACCTGTTGCGGTCCGGGGGCGTAAGGCCCCCCGGCGCCGCAGCGGCATAAAACAAGTTTTTCGGTGATGCAGGCGGTGCGCTGCATCATCAACACCGGCCCCCGGCGCCGCGACGGCTTGAAATGCGTTGTCATTCAGTTTGCTCCACCGAACGACCGAACAACCGAAACACTGATCCTTTCTTCTTCTCAACCGGCGAATCCGGCCTGTCCCCTGTCGCCTGATTCCTGTTTCCTGCCGGAGCGCCCTCCGGCGCTTTCCCGAGCGGCGCGGCGGCGCTGGCAGCGGCGTTGATCAGCGGGACGGCAACCGAGTTCCACTTCATCCGCACGGCCGGTTGCGAGACGTAGACGCGCCAGACGGGCGGCAGGCTTTGGCGACCCATGCCGTAGTCTTGATAGTCGGCGGCGCGGTAAGCGGTAAGAAGGAGCCCGGCCTGTTGCGCCGTGGCTGGTACGCGCGCCGAGGGGACAGCGCGACGAGAGATGAGATCTCCCCGCGTGATCACATTCGCCGAACTGAAGCGGTGGAAGGGTCGGGCTTCCGGGGCGGGCGCGGCAATGACCGGTTCGCTGGTCGCGACCGGTTCGCTCGCCTCCACCGGCACCGCTTCCTCCACCGGCGCCACGGGAGTCGGGGCACGCTCACGCATGCGACCGAGCGTCGGGACGACAACGAGATCCGCCTTGGCCGGATCCTCCGCGATGGTCAGTCCGCGCTTCGACAAAGCGCTACGCAGGTCGGAGGCGAGGCGTTTCTCGATCGCTTCGTTCTCGCGATGGAGGTCGTCGACCACGGCGAGGGTCTGCCCGTAAGCCTGCTTCGGATTGAGCACCTCGAGACCGCCGGTCTGCGTGACCAGGCATCCGGGCAGGAGCACAAGCACGGGCAATAGCAAAATTTTCGGGAGCCCATGAACCCGCGCGTTGGCGGGTGTGGTTGGGGAGTAACTGGGGGCGGCGGCGGCATGGATTTTCAGACTGGTGGATCGCGATGTCCCCATCGCGATTTCTTCGGTTGTAAATCGCGCCGGGACGGCGCGATCCACCTTTCCTTGGGTTGCGGCCATACCTTTCGAGTTATTGGGTAGAGGGAACATTTTCACGATTCAGCTGGGTCGGACGACGGCATCTCGGCTTCCATCGGAACCGGCTCGATCGGCGTTGGCTGGGGCTCCGCCTCGGGCTGGTCGGCAAATTCCTCCCACGGCGGCATGTCCTCGGGCAGCAAATTCAAATCGGGCAAAGGCGGCTCAACCGCAGGTCCGTCGTAAGGATCATCGAGGTAGGAACCTCCTCCCGCGTAGCCGTAACCCGGCATGCGGGCAAAAAGCAGATTTTGCAAAGCGATGTCCTCGCGCGCGAGGAGTCGCTGCTTGAGGGGATCGATGAGGACGTCGGTGTTCGGGTGCGACGCGCAACCGGCAAGAAAGAGGAGGACGCCGAAAAACGGAGCCGCGAGCGCGGTGTCAATCGGCATCCTCACCGGAAGCCGCCAAGTGGGATTTGATGATGTGCTCGGCTTCTTCATGGATGGTGCGGCCGTTGCTTCGCGCGGACTCGGTGAGCGCCTCGTGGACCTCCAGAGGCAATGGCTCGGCATTCAGTTCTTCATTGCCGGAAAGTGGGCTGGTCAATTCGCTCATCGGTTCGTTTGTATTACTCCACTAATACCCACGCAATCAGAAACTTGTTGAAACGTCATCCATAGTGGCTAAGTTGGGACTTGCTCACATGCTCACACGCCATGACAGAAAAAACCGACACGGCTAAACCGGTCACGGTGCGGTTGACCGCCAAAGAAGTGAAACGCTTGGACGCCCTCGCGGCCAAGTCCGACATGACTCGCCATCGATACATGTCCTTTGTGCTCGAGCGAGCCATGAAGAGCGGTCTCATCGTCAAAGAGACGGTGGAATACACGGAGACCGGCGCGCCGCAGCATGCTCTCGGGTAGGTTTTGGGCGCGCCGACTTTCATCGTAGGGTGGATCGCGATGTCCTCATCGCGATAGCTTGATGGGCACGAATCCCGAAAAGTTTTTCGGCTTTTCGGCATCCTCGGTGGGGACGGCTGGTTGCCTCGCCACTAACTCGAGGTGTTTTTCGCTGGTTTGGTCAGGGGGCACGGGCGTCTCGCCCGTGTTGTCTGTCGGAAAACGGGCGAGACGCCCGTTCCCCC
>CAYQMP010000213.1:0-3949 GCA_964418615.1 uncultured Chthoniobacter sp.
CCAAAGCGTATTCCACGCCGCTCGGCTTGAAATTGCGCTCCACAATCTGCGGGGAGGTTTGCGTGAAGGACGGGTCGGCCAACTCGGATTGCGGCGAGGAGAAAACCAGGGCGGTGCGCTCGATACCCTCGGGCGACTCGCCTTGATAGGCACCGGCCAAGGCCATGAAAAGGCTGTCCACCCCGCCGGTGACCACGGAATCCGGATCGAGCGCATCGGGTCCGAGCGCGAGGATACCGGGGGCGCGGCCGCGGCGCGTGTTGCCCACGTTCTGCATATCGACCACGATTTCGGAGGTGTTGAACTGCACGCCCCACGCGGGGAGAAGTTTGCCCAAGGTGGAAACGCTCGGCGGCGTCATGCCCATCATCGGCCCGCCGGGCGGCGCATCCATCACACACATCGGATCGAGAAAGGCGACCAGCTTTCCGCCGCGCAGGACGAATTGGTCGATGGCATATTCGGTCGCCTCGGAAATCTCCCGCGGATGCACGACGACGAGGGTTTCGATGTCGGCGGGGATCTCGGCGGTGTCGAAGGGGATTTCTTTGACCTCGAAGGCGCGGCGCAATTCGTCGAAGAAGATGCCGGCCGAGGGCGGACGCTCCATCATCATCATGGGTGGCGTCGGGCTCGTGGTCAGCGGGGTCATCAGGCCGATGACCGGACGGTCGGCATTGGTCACCGCGTTGATCGCCCGGGCAATGTCATATTCGAGCAGGCGCTCGCGATCGGGAGCAAGGAAAGGAAGGGCCGATTTGCGGTCGAGTTGCGAGAAACCCAATCCGAGGTAGATGCGGTCGCCGTTGGGGAAGACCTGCGGGTCGACCCCGTCGAGGCGCGCGGAATCCTCGGCGTCGGAATCCGGCGTCGGATCGAGGCGCTGGACCTGGAGCTTGCCGCCCGAGGCGCTTTCCATCGCGTCGAGGAGGTCGTTGACGCTTTGCGCGTAATTTTTCAACCCCATGGGCATGGCCTCGTCGCTCTGGCTGTAGTAGAAGCGCACCTGCACGGGCGATTGGAGGTTGGCCAGAATTTGCCGGGCCCCCTCGCTCAGGGTGAAGGCACGCTCCTCGGTCAGGTCGGCCCGCCATTGCACGCGGGAAACGACCACATTGATCCCGACGAGCAGGACCAGCATGGCGGCGAGGCCGAGCAGGACGTAGGCGGGTGTTTCGAATTTGCGGTTCTTCATGGCGGATCAACCGGCCCGCCGTGCGCGGAGCACGGCTTGGGTGGCGAAGAGGAAGAAAACGATGACGGACGCGAAAAAGAGAAGGTCGCGCAGGTCGAGGACGCCGCGCTGGATGTTGTCGAAGTGGGTCATCACGCTGAAGGCGGCGACGAAATCGACCACGCCCGGACTGAAGACGCGGTTGAGCAGGTTGAGCACCGGCGGCCAACCGCAGAGGATGAGAAAAAGGCAGATGACCACCGCAATGATGAAGCTGACCACTTGGTTGCGGGTCAGGGCCGAGGTGAACGAAGTCACGGCAAGATAAGACGCCCCGAGCAGCAGACTGCCGACATAGCCGGCCAAGATGATGCCGTTGTCGGGTGCACCAAGGTAGTTGACCGTCACCCACACCGGAAAGGTCAGCACCAGCGCCACGGCGATGATGATCAGGTAGGCAAGGAACTTGCCGAGGATGGCCTGCGTGGTGGTGACGGGCAGCGTGAGAAGCAACTCGATCGTGCCCGAGCGGCGCTCCTCCGCCCACATGCGCATACCCACGGCCGGAACGAGAAAAAGATAAAGCCACGGATGCCATCCGAAAAACGAGGCCAAGGAGGCCTGCCCGCGCTCGAAAAATCCGCCGATCATGAAGGTGAAGAAAGCGGAGAGCAGGAGGAATATGACCACGAAAACATAAGCCACCGGCGAGGAAACCGTTCCGGAAAGCTCCCGCTTGGCCACCGACCAGATGTTGCCGAAGCAATTGCTCATGGTTTTCGCTCCGGTGCGGTGTCCGGCAACGTGATCGACCGGAACACGTCATCGAGCCGTCCTTCCTCGATGCGCAGTTCGACCAGTTTCCATTTTTCGCGCACGGCCAAGTCGTGCACGCGTGCAGCGAGGGCGGATGCGGTGGAGGCGTCTTTCGGACGCAGCCGCAAAACGGCCGGCTGTTCCTCCAGCACCTCCACCGCAGAGCACCCCTCCAGTTTGTCCAAAAATGGCCGCAGCGCGGCGCCCCCCCGGTCCGCCGCGCGCAGCACAATCGTCCCGGCCCCCGACGCCCGGCCTTTCAACTCGTCGGGCGTGCCGTTGGCCACGATGCGTCCGCGGTCGATGATGATGGCCCGCGTGCACACCGCCTCCACTTCCTCGAGGATGTGGGTGGAAAAAATGATCGCCTTGTCCTTGCCCATCCGCCGGATGAGCGAACGCACTTCGTGCTTTTGGTTCGGATCAAGCCCGTCGGTCGGTTCGTCGAGGACCAGCACGGGCGGATCGTGAAGAATGGATTGGGCGAGGCAGGTGCGATGCCGGTAGCCCTTCGAGAGCGTATCGATGCTCTGGTGGACGACCGGCTCGAGAAAACAGGTGGCGATAGCGCGGTCGACCGAGTCCCTGAGCTTCACCCCGCGCAGGCCGCGTGCTTCGCCGCAGAACTTGAGGAAACCGGACACTGTCATGTCGCTGTAGCAAGGCGCGTTTTCGGGCAGATAGCCGACCAGACGCTTGGCCTCGACCGGCTGCTCCTCGACATCGAATTCCCCCACCTTGGCCGAGCCCGAGGTCGGCGGGAGGAAACCGGTGACGATCCGCATGGTCGTCGACTTGCCCGCACCGTTGGGTCCGAGGAAACCGAGGATTTCCCCCTTGTCGACACGGAAAGAGACACCGTCGACCGCGGCTTTGGTTCCGAAATTTTTCTTCAGATCGCTGACCGAAATCATAAGGGGCTGGGAGTCACCGGGAGACTTCTCCCGCGTGCGATGTTTGCGACAAGGGGGCACGGCGGGACGTTCAAAAAAAATGTGCCGGCTGACAGACGTTGCCAAGATCCTCTGACAGCGGCAAACTGACCGCAGAAGATGAGTTCCGCGCCGACGCAAAACAAAGCCCTTCTGGCTTGGGTCGAGGAAGTGAAAAATCTGTGTCAGCCGGACCGGGTGGTCTGGTGCGACGGCTCGGAGGAGGAGGACAAGCGCCTCCGGCAACTCATGGTCGATTCCGGCTCGGCCATCCGCTTGAACGAACAGAAGCGCCCGAATTCCCTCCTCGTCCGCTCCGACCCGCGCGATGTGGCCCGCGTGGAGAAGCGCACCTTCATCTGCTGCAGGTCCAAAGATGACGCCGGCCCGACCAACAATTGGGAAGACCCGGCCGTGATGAAAGAAACGCTGCACGGGCTCTACCGCGGCTGCATGCGCGGACGGACCATGTATGTCATCCCGTTCAGCATGGGCCCGGTCGGTTCGAAAATCGCCCGCATCGGCGTGGAGATCACCGACTCGCCTTACGTGGTGACCAACATGCGCATCATGACGCGCATCGGAAGGCAGGTTCTCGACGTTCTGGGAACGGACGGGTTTTTCGTCAAATGCCTGCACTCCGTCGGCTATCCGCTGACCGACGGCAAAAAAGATGTCCCGTGGCCCTGCGATCCGGAGCACACCTACATCACCCACTTCCCCGAAGAGCGGCTCATCATGAGCTACGGCAGCGGCTACGGCGGCAACGCCTTGCTCGGCAAAAAGTGCCTCGCCCTGCGCATCGCTTCGGCCATCGGGCGCGACGAGGGATGGATGGCCGAGCACATGCTCATCCTCGGCATCGAGACGCCGGACGGGAAAAAAAGCTACGTCACGGCCGCCTTCCCCAGCGCCTGCGGCAAAACGAATTTCGCCATGCTGGTTCCGCCCGACGCGCTCAAGGACTGCAAAATCACCACCGTAGGCGACGACATTGCTTGGATCGTGCCCGGCCCGGACGGAAAGC
>CAYQMP010000214.1:0-3946 GCA_964418615.1 uncultured Chthoniobacter sp.
TTGAAATGCTGTCCTACGAGGCCGAAGAAACCGAGGGGTTCTGGAACAAACTCAGCGCGGAAGAGCGCACCGAGGCGGTCAACGCGCTGCTGGCCTCCGCCCGCGAAAGCGTTTCGCGCCACGGCAATCTGACGGCTGAGGCGCAACGCCTGCTTGAGCAGCAAGTGAGCGCGGCGGTGACGGAGAGCGGCGGGTTGTGGGGCGGGACGAAGGACTAATACCAAACCCGAAGAAGATATGGATCATGGAGCAACGTTCTGAAGGTGGGAACGCGCGGCTCGCGTGTGGGTTGGAAAAAGAGCGGACGAGCGGCCGCTCGTCTCTGCCTTGGGAAGCAAGGTCTGCAATCTTTTGGGAGCTGATATAAGACGGTGATAGAGCGTCACCGTCCCTGGCGCCGAAAACTCAGTGCACTTTGCCGATTGCGTCCGCGCAGCTCGTGGCGCACGACGACCACATTGAGGTGGATATCCTCGGGGAAAGCCTTGGGCGGGGAAGCAAGACGCGTCCCATACCCTGCGCAGGGTATTTACCGCGTGGACGGCGTTTCGCCAGTCTAAGCGTTCCCCACCACGTTTCAGCCCGTGAAGGTTTGCGAGCGAGACTGACCGGTCCAACAGCATTCCCGAGCCCATGCCACCCTCATCCCGCCTGCTTCGCCGGTCGCCCGAGTTCCGTTTCGCGGTGATCGGATTGATCATGCTGGCTTGCTTTGGTCTGCTCGTCGGCAAGCTGTGGTATGTGCAAGTCGCGCGAGGGGCGGAATACACGGCGCGCATCCGCGGCACCTCGCAGGTCAATGTCCGCCTGCCCGCGGTGCGCGGCGAGATTCTCGATCGCAACGGCGTGCCTCTCGCCGTCAACCGCTCAAGCGCCGTCGTCGAATTTTATCTCCCCGACCTCGTGCGCCAATACCGCGAGACGCGCGGGGAACTGCCGCGTTACAACTACCGCACCACCGTCGGCGGGATGATGACCGAAAAAGACGAGCCCGACATCGTCAAGATCGTCAACGACACCGTGATGCCGTTGCTCTCCAAATTCGGCATCGAGCGGAAAATCAACGAAGAGCAACTGCGCCTGCACTACCGCAACGAGACCGAGGTGCCCTACACTTTCATGGAGGACCTCGATTTCGAAACTCTGGCCAAGTTTGCCGAACACAATGCCGAATTGCCCGGCGTGGAGGTCAACATGCGTCCGGTCCGGCGCTACGTCTACGGCGCGCTCGGGGCCCATTTCCTCGGCTATGTCGGCGCTCCGAACGAAGTCGATCAGGAAGAAGCCGCGCGGTTCACTTTTTACCAGTCCGACATGGAGGGCAAAACGCAACTCGAACTCAACCTCAACAACGACCTGCGCGGACAACCCGGCGCCCGCATCCTGCAGCGCGACGCCAAAGGCCGCATTCAGGGGGAAGTCGCCCGCGAGGAACCAAAGCCCGGACACAACGTTCATCTCACCGTCGACGCGCGCATCCAGCACATCGCGGAAAAAGCCCTGCGCGTGGTCGGACGCGGTGCCGCGGTGGTCGTCGATCCGAGCAACGGCGACATCCTCGCCATGGCCAGCGTGCCGTCGTTCGACCCGAACACCTTCATTCCGTCGATCCGCGCCGACGAATGGAACGCCCTTACCTCCGACCGCACCAACCCGCTGATGAACCGTGCGACCAGCGGCTACGCCCCCGGCTCCACCTACAAAGTCGTCCCCGCCCTTGCCGGCTTGCGCAAAGCGATGTCCGGCCGCTCCTTCACCTGCTCGGGCGGGGTGAAATACGGACGCCACATGCTCAAGTGCGCCGGCACCCATGGCACCATCGGCCTCGGTTCCGCCCTGCGCACCTCGTGCAACGCTTACTTCTGCCTCTACGGCAACAACGCCGGCATCGAGGAAATCGTTGCCGTGGGCGAAATGCTCGGGCTCGGACAAAAATCCGGCATGCCGCTCTCCGGCGAAAATGCCGGCATCCTCCCCGGACCGGATTGGCTCTCCAAACAGAACCTGCGCGAGCAATGGTCCACCGGCCAGACGGCCAACACGTCCATCGGCCAAGGCTTCGTTCTCGCCTCCCCGCTGCAGATGGCAATGGTCGCCGCCACCGTGGCCAACTGGGGCATAAGCTACTACCCGCGCATGGTCGACAAGGTCGTGGCCCGCGACGGCACGGTCGTGCGCAAGGAGCCGGTCAAGATCCGGGCCAATCTGCTCGAGAACGGCATCAGCGCGGAGGACTTCGGCAAAGTCCGCCGCGGCCTCTGGGACGTGGTCAACCGCGGCGGAGGCACCGCCCCCGGCGCGAGGATAAAAAATTACGAAGTCGCCGGCAAAACCGGCACCGCCCAATTCTGGCGCCGCGGCGTGCCGGACAATCACGTCTGGTTCATCGCTTTCGCTCCTTATGACAAACCACGCTATGCCGTCTCGGTCATGGTCAACGGCGGCGCCTCCGGCGGCGGCGTGGCCGCGCCCATCGCCTCGAAAATCCTCTCCGACATTTTCAAGATGGAAGAAGGAGACCAGATCGAGTTGGCCAGCCTCACCCCGGCCAAAGGAAGTTTCGGCTACGTCTCCAGCGTGAATTTCGGCCGAGCCATTCCCGCCGCCTTGGCCGCGGCACCGCCGGGTGAGCGGGGCGAAGGAGCCGGCGATGGCTCCTCCCGCCGCACTGCAGCGGCTACCACCGTCCGACGCACGGAAGCCGCCGCTCCGGCCACGCCCGAGAAGAAGCCCAATATTTTGCAGAGGCTCTTCGGCCGCAAAAGGAAGCAGGGCGCATAACCGCCGGCGCAGCAAGGCGAGCGGCCCTGACTCCGTGCCTACGCAGGCCTCAAGCCGGCTTCGCGTATTTCCGGCGGAAAAGCTCTTCAGCTCGGCGGTAACCTTCTTCGGTCATGACGACCGACTTGGCTTGTCCGCGCGGGTTGGAAATCAGTCCAGCCTGATACAGACGGTTCATGGCTTCCCAATCGTGGTTCTTCCATGCCCGCGTCACGGTCAATTTGGGATCCGGCGAATCGCGGAACGATGTGAGAAACAGCAAGGCCAAAACGTCTTCGTCGATTTTGGCCGTGTCGATATCCATGGCAGTCAGCCGCCGAGGCGGGCCAGCAACTTGGCGTGGATGTTGTCGAAGCCGCCGTTGCTGAAGACGACGATAACATCGCCTTTACCGGCGAGGCCGGACACGCGGTCGATGATCGACGCGGTGTCGGGTTCGTAAAAGGCCTGCTTGCCGGCCGCGCGGAGGTCGGACACGACTTTTTCCGGATTCAACCGCTCGCCGGGCGGCAATTGGTCCATGCGGGCGACCTGGGCGAGGACCACGCCGTCGGCGCCGGCGAATGCTTTCGGCAACACATCTTGGAAAACGGCGCGGCGCGTGGTGTTGGAGCGCGGCTCGAAGACGGCCCACAATTTCGCGTCCGGGTATTTGACGCGGAGACCTTCGAGGGTTTGCGCGATGGCGGTGGGATGATGTCCGAAATCGTCGATCACCGTGACTCCGCCCGCTTCTCCGCGCACTTCCTGACGGCGGCGGATGCCGGTGAAGGTTTGCAGTGCTTTGCGGATCTCGGGGAAAGGCACGTTGTAAAAATGTGCGGCGGAGACCGCCATGGCGGCATTGCGCACATTGAATTCGCCGATCATGGGGATCTCGAAACGTTCGCCGAAGAGCGTGAATGACGACGACTCGCGGCCGTAGTGCACGTCGCGGATGTGGTTGCCGGCGTTGGGCGAGAAGCCGACCTCGACCAGAGGCGCCGGGCATTTTTCGGCCAGCGCGCGGCAGTTGGGATCATCGGCGTTGAGTAGGACCATGCCCTCGGACGGAACGATTTGCACGAGGCGGCGGAAGCTGGTCATGACATCCTCGAGATCGCGGAAGATATCGGCATGGTCGAACTCGATATTGTTCACGATAAGCAACTCGGGCAGGTAGTGG
>CAYQMP010000215.1:0-3935 GCA_964418615.1 uncultured Chthoniobacter sp.
AATGGAAAAAGCCCGCCCCGCGCTACCGCCGCGGCGTGCTGGCCAAATTCGGCGCCTTGGCGACCAGCGCATCGACCGGCGCGGTGACCGACGCGGGGCTCTGATGCTCCGCGCGGTCATCTTCGATTGGGACGGTGTGGTCGTCGATTCCTCGGCGCACCACGAGCGCAGCTGGGAAATCCTCGCCGCGCAACGCGGACTTCCCCTGCCCGCAGACCACTTCAAACGTGGTTTCGGCAAAAAGAACAACGTGATCATTCCCGATCTCGGCTGGGCCACCGAGGCATCGGAAGTCGATGCTCTCGCCCACGAGAAGGAAGAGATCTACCGCAGCCTGATCCGCCAACACGGCATCCAACCCCTGCCCGGCGTGCGCGAACTCCTCGCGGCTTTGCAGGCGGCAGAGATTCCTTGCGCCATCGGTTCGTCAACCGAACGCGCCAATCTCGACTGCCTCCTTGATCTCATGGATCTGCGGCAATTTTTCACCGCGATCGTTTCCGGCGAGGAGGTCGTCCACGGCAAACCCGATCCGTCGATCTTCCTGCTCGCCGCCGAGCGCCTCGCGGCCGCGCCCGCGGATTGCGTGGTGATCGAAGACGCGCTCGTCGGCATCGAAGCGGCCAAGCGCGCCGGCATGCCCGTGCTGGCTGTCGCCACAACCGAGGCTCTCTCGTCGCTGACCGGCGCGGATGCTGCGGTTCAGGACCTTGCCGCGGTCAGCGTGGACGGATTGCGCTCCCTGGCGGACCGGAAAATTTTCTGATTCTGCCACTTGCGCACGCGCTGGATCGGTGAAAGGGTTTTGCCATGGCCAAGCCGAACGCGATTGCCCATTCACTCAAACTCCACCTGCCCTACCACGGACCCGCGCTGCGCACCATTGCCTGCCTGATCGAGGAAAACCTCGCCTGCCACCCTTCGCCCAACGCCAAGCTCGAAGGGCTCGAGGGTGAATGGGGTCCGGACATCGCGGAATCTTGGTCCGCCCTCCACGATCTCAAGGAGCAACTCGAAGCCGCCGCTGACCGCGTGGACGCCGCGTGCGAGAGCGCGGACTGCTAAGCTTCCTGCATCGACGCCCCGCCCGCCATCGGGCAACTTCGCCGCATGTCCGGCGAACTCCTCAAGCAGCTCGCACTGCCGATTGCCCTCTTTGCCGTTCTTTTCGGCATGGGCTTGAGCCTCGTGCCTGCGGATTTCCGCCGCGTAGTGCGCCGCCCGAAGGCCAAGATCGTCGGCCTGACCTGCCAACTCCTTCTCTTGCCGACGGTGGCTTTTCTTTTGGCTCTCCTCTTCCGCCTGCCCGGCGAGCTGGCCGTCGGACTCATGGTGCTTGCCGCTTGTCCGGGCGGCGCCACGTCGAATGTCATCACCCATCTGTCCAAAGGCGACACCGCCCTCTCGGTCAGCCTGACCGCCGTTTCCAGCATGGTCTGCGTCTTCACTATTCCGTGGATCATCCGCTGGTCCATGGACTGGTTCCTCGGCGCCGGTGCCGACGTGGCGCTGCCTTTTTGGAAAACCCTCGGTCAGCTTGCCCTTGTCACCATCCTTCCGATCATTTGCGGCATGACCGTCCGCCACCTGCGCCCGGCGTGGGCCGACCGCCTCGAGCGCCCCGCCAACATCTTCTCGCTCGTTTTCCTCGCCCTGATCATCGCCGCCGCGGTGGCCCGGGAGAAAGATCTTGCGCACCAATTCGTCGTGGCCGGTCCGGCCGCGATCACGCTCAACATCGTCATGATGCTCCTCGGCTTCGCCGCAGGATGGCTTTCCGGACTCCCCCGCGACCAGCGCGTCACCCTCGCCATCGAGACCGGCATCCAAAACGGCACCCTGGCCCTCGGCATCACTCTCGGGCTCCTCGACAGCGCCCGCATCGCCATGCCCTCCGTCGTTTACTGCCTTTTCATGTTCCTCAGCGGCGGATTCATGATTGCCCGGTTCGGACACCGGCGCCTCAGTTCGTCATGATGGTGAAATCCTTCGCCGGTTTCCGCGCCACGGGCTCGTCGGTCACAATGACCGTCGCCCCGGGCTCGAGAATGTCATAGACGCTGCCGGCGAAGCGCGGGTCGACGCGCACCCGCTCGCCCAGCTCCTCCACATCGGTCCCCGGACCCTTCCCGCTGCTCACCCTCATCCACGCCCGTGCCGGGCGGTCCGGCGCCCAGCGGCTCGGGCGGTCGGCCACGCCCTCGAGCAGCGTGAAGACATGCTCCCCGAAGCGGCCGTTTCCTTCGATCTCGGCGGCCGCGCGTCCGATCGGTTCGCCGTTGCGGTAGACATAGATCGCCCGGTCCGCCCGGCTCAGCACGAGCGTGACCGGCCCTGACGGACTCCGTTGCGGGGCCCAATCGTAGTCGCCGCGGTCCAGCGGCCGGAGCATCTCGGGCGAAAAATCTGCCGGGGCCAAAATCAAACCCGGATCCGCCGCGAGTCGCGGCACCGGCTTGCGGCCGTCGGCAATGACCACCGTCCCGCCCTTCTGCGTGATGCCGAAAAGCAGTTCGGAGAAATCGTAAGGCATGCGAATGCATCCGTGACTCGCCGGATAACCCGGAAGCTGCCCCGAGTGCATGGCCACCCCGCGCCAAGTGAGCCGCTGCATGTTGGGCATCGGAGCGTTGTTGTAGGTGCTCGAGTAGTGCCGCTTGCGTTTTTCCAAGATCGTGAAAACTCCCGCCGGCGTGCCGTGCCCTTTCGCACCGGTGCTCACGCTGGTACGACCGATGAGGATGCCGTTGCGGTAAACATACATGATCTGCTGGGGGATGCTGACCAAAGCCACGACCGGCCCGCGCGGTGACAACTCCGGCTGCCACCAATACTCACCCGGCTTGAGTGGACCCGACCGCTTGCCCGTCGGCGTCCCTTGGGTGTGCGCCGCCGGACGGTTCATGGCCGGGGCGTTCGCCACCGGCCAAACGAGCGTGACGAGAAGAACCACGCAGCCGATGCGCAAACCTTTCACGCCCCAAAGGAGACCTACTTCCCGAAGGCCGGTCAATCCCGACGCGGCCCGAGTCACTGGGGGCTGTAGATGATTTGCTGGCGCCCGATAGTGACGGCCCGCGGGGCGGCATCGCCCGGCGATTGGACCTGGAGAGAGACTTGGGTATTGGCGTCTCCGCGGATCAAGCCGACGAGATCGCCCATCTGTAACGTTCTTGCATCAACCCAGCGGCCGTTGGCATCGCCCACCGCGAGTATGGTGTCGCCCGCCTGCACTTGCCCGCTCGCGCTGGCCGGTCCGCCCGGGACCAGCTCCTGCAAAATGGGCAAACCGCCCTCTCCGGGAGACAGGCGCGCCCCGATCCCCACCGGCGCCACGGATTCGATCCCTTGGCGGGCTGCGCTCCGCGCGTTCTCGTCAGCCAACGAGCCGACCCATTGAAGCGCGGCCAAGGTATCCCTCGAGGCCCACTCGGAACCGATCCGCCGCGCCGCCCGGGAGCGGGCCTCGGCTTCTTCGGGAGGCATGGCCAGAAAGCCCTGCGCCGCCGCGGCCGGATCCTTGGCCGCCTCGGTCTGAAGAATACGGGCCAGCATGGCCGACCGCGTGCGCGGGTCGCTCAACTGCATGGCCAATTGCCTCGCCGCCTCCGGCGATTGCTCCGCCAACCGCGCCGCGAGACGTTCGGCAAAACGCTGGCGCTGCCGGTCGTCCAATCCGTCGGCCAGAGCCATGGCCGCCGCCGGGTTATCCGCCGCCATACGCGCCCCGACCCGCGCGAGCAATTCGGAGCGGCGGTTGGCATCCGTGCTGGCCCGCGCCATTTGGGCCGCTTGGTCGGGAGTGATCTGTCCTTGGTCGAGCAAGTAAAGCCCCAACGCCCCACTCGCGCCGAAACGCCAGATGTCTCCGCTGCGGATCAACTCGAGGGTGCTGACCCCCGACCATTCCTGCAACAGGGCAAGCATGGCCATGT
>CAYQMP010000216.1:0-3919 GCA_964418615.1 uncultured Chthoniobacter sp.
AGGAGGTTGATATGGACCTAGTTGGATTCATGCGTTGGAGATTCCGTGGCTGTTTGGCCAGCCCGTCATTTTGGGGATTCTTGGCTTTGGCTGTGGCCAGTGTGTTGATGTTGTCAGGGGCACCTGCTGCCTTGGTCATGATCGTGGCCCGCAATAACAAACTCTGGGTCACCGCGTTGGCGGCAGTTGCGGTCGGACTGCTCACCCTCGGCACGGCGTGGCGTCTGCCGCTCTGGTCGGAGGACCTGAAGCTTTTCGCCGCCACACTCGAAGTGAACCCGCGCAGCTGGAAAGCGATGCATAATTACGCGTCCGCTCTCGACGACAGAGGACGCACCGCCGAAGGCGAGAAGCTGATGCGCGAGGTCATCGCCCGGCGCCCGGACAGCGCGGAAGCCTTCAACGACTTGGCCGTCATGGTCTGGAAACTCGGACGCCGTCCCGAGGCCGCCGAACTCATGCGCCGCTCGGTGATGATCCGCGCCACGCCGGGCTCGGCGCGCAACCTCGCGGTCATGCAGCAGGAACTGGGCAACACCGCCGGCCGGGACGAAGCACTGCAGATTCTGCAGGAACTCGAAATCAGCGGCGGCAATTGACCGCGCACAGGCTTTACTCCGCGCTCCGCGGCGACTAGCCAATGATCAACATGGCACTGGTCGAGCGTTCGATGTCCGACCGGATCGGGATTCTGCAGATGAACCGTCCGGAGAAGCACAATTGCCTCAACGGCGAATTGATGCGCGGGATGATGGACGGCATCGATACGCTGGTGCGCGACGAAGCGCGCGTCGTCATCATCCGCGCCGCCGCCGGCGCCAAAGTGTGGTCGGCCGGTCATGATATCAACGAGATCCCCGAGCCGCGGCGCGATCCGCTGGGGTATTTCGACGCGCTGGAAACACTCCTGCGCAAAGTGCAGGACTGCCCGGTGCCGGTCGTTGCCATGGTCGAAGGCTCGGTCTGGGGCGGCGCGTGCGACCTCTGCGCGGCGTGCGACATCATCATCGCCGCGCACGGATCCACCTTCGCCATGACGCCGGCCAAGATCGGCATTCCTTACAACGCCAGCGGGCTGATCCATTTCACCAACCTGCTCGGAGTGAACAAAGCGAAGGAAATGTTCTTCACCGCGCAACCGGTCAGCGTGGATGACGCGTGGAACAACGGGTTCGTCAACCACGTGGTCGCCGCGGAGGAACTCGAGCCTTTCACGCTCAAGCTGGCCGGAACCATCGCGGCCAACGCGCCGCTGGCCGTGCGTTCGATCAAAGCCGAGTTCCGCCTGCTCTCGCGCGGACACCACATCGACGCGGAGACCGCCGAGCAGATCCAAGCCATCCGTCGCCAAGTCTATGACAGCGAGGATTACGCCGAAGGCATCCGCGCGTTCAAAGAAAAGCGCACTCCGCGATTTCAGGGCAAATGAGCCGCGATGCCCTGCGCGCTCATGTCGCGAAGCTGCATGCCTGCCGCAAATGCCCTCGCATGGCTTCGGCGCCGGTCTCCGGTCCGCCCGTGCGCAGCAAGGTGATGCTTGTCGGCCAAGCGCCCGGCGTGCGCGAACCGCAGCTCGGACGCCCCTTTGCCTGGACGGCGGGCAAGACGCTCTTCCGGTGGTTCGAGGAAGCGTGCGGATTCGGGGAAGACGTTTTCCGCGCGAGCATCTACATGGCCGCTGTCTGCCGCTGCTTTCCCGGCAAGCATCCCAAGGGCAGCGGGGATCGCGTGCCGGATGAAGGGGAAATCGCCAATTGCGCGCCTTGGATGAGCCGCGAGATCGAATTGCTACGACCCGAGCTGGTTATTCCGGTCGGGAAGCTGGCCATCGGCCAATTTGTCGCCGCGGAGAAATTGAGCGAGGTGATCGGGCGGCGAATTCCGCTCGAGCGGGGCGGAGTGAAATTCGATGTCATCGCCCTCCCGCATCCCTCCGGCGCCTCCACGTGGCACCGCACCGAGCCGGGGAAGAGCTTGCTGCGGAAGGCGCTCAAGTTGCTCGGCGAGGATCCGGCGTTGCGGGCCATTGCGCGGGAAGATTGACCTGTAGCGCCGCCGTCCCCGGCGGCGAATCGAACCAACAACCGGCGGCGGGGACGCCGCCGCTACAGTTGATTGGCGCCCTGGCAATCGAGGCGCTACAAAGATTGCGTGGCTAAATCATCCACATACCCGATGCTGGTCATCGACGCGGGCAACACGTCGACGAAATTCGCCCGTGTGGCGCGCCAGCATGCTGCGCCGCGGTTACTGGCCGCGGTCCCGACCGCCAAACTCACGCCGGCGCGGGTCAAAGCGATCGTGCAGCGCAGCGGATGCAAATTGGCTGCAGCTTCGTGCGTTGTTCCGGCCGCGCGCAAAACTTTGCGCGCGGGATGCCCTTTCGTTTCTTTCATCGGCCAATCGTCGCCGTTGAATTTTCCCACGAAGGTCGATCGCAGCACGGTCGGCGCCGATCGTCTGGCCAACATGGCGGAAGCGGCGCGCCGGTTCGGCAAGAGTGTGCTCGTTGCCGACTTCGGCACGGCCGCCACCTTTGATTTGCTCGACGGGCGCGGGTGCTTTTGCGGCGGCGCCATTGCACCCGGATTGCGTGCGGTGGCCAAGGCTTTGTCCGATGGCACCGCGAAATTGCCGGACATAGAACTCGCTCCGCCGCGCCGCGCAGCGGGTCGCAACACACGCGAGGCGCTGCGTTCCGGAGTGGTCGGCGGGTATGCCGGAATGGTGCGGCATTTGCTGCGCGAACTGCCGGCGAAGCATGTTGTATTCACCGGCGGCGATGCCGCCTTGGTTGCGAAACTGACGGGGTGCAAAGCGACGATCGATCCGCTTTGGACGCTGAAAGGGATCCGTGTTCTCGCGGACCTTGCCGCCCGCGAAGCCAGCAAATAAGGGCCCTGCGGGGCGATTCGACTTGCCGCGCCGACCGTTCGGGCTACATTCAAGCCAGCCGGCGGCACCATCAAGGAAGCCCCGCGGCAATCAACTTTATGGCCAATGCAATGGTGATCGGAATGGGCGGTGTGGGGTCGGTCATCGCCCAGAAGTTGCACGAATACGACTGCATCGACCGCATCATCTGCGCCGACCGCGATCCTGTTTTCGCCGAGCAGTTGGCCAAGCGCATCCCGAACAACCGCTTTGTCGTGGTCAAAGCCGATGCGATGGACGTGAAGGGAACGACCGCGCTGATGAAAGAGCACAAGGTCAAGGTGACCTGCAATGCGGCCATCTGCGCGACGAACCATTCGGTCCTCACCGCCTGTGCCGAAGCCGGTTCGCATTACCTCGACATGGCCGCGGACATTTATGCGCCGCCGGGTGCGCGCCGCACATCGAAGAATTCTTTCGATACGGAAATCGAAGCCTTCAACGAAATCTTCGAGGAGAAAAAACTGGCCGGCATCCTTTGCATGGGCATGGACCCGGGTGCGGTCAATGTCTTCGCCCGCTGGGCCATGGACCGCCTCGACACGGCGACCAGCATCCGCGTGCTCGATGCCGACAATGCCGAAGTGAAGGGCTACCGCTTCGCCGTGCTTTTCTCGCCGGAGACCTTCTTCGAGGAACTGGGCGCGACGCCCTACTTCGTCAAAAACGGCAAAGTCACCTCGGGCAAACCGCTCGAAGCGGAATTCGAATGGATCCGTTTTCCCGAGCCGATCGGATTGCAACCGACCTATGCCGTGGCCCACGAAGAGGGCGTGAGTTTGGGGATTTATCCGCCCTTCGTGCAGAAAGGCGTGCGCTATTCGGTCTTCAAATACAGCGTGAGCGACAAAGTGAAGCACCTGAGCAAATCGCTGGCCCTGCTCGATCTCGACACATGGAAAAAGGTCAAAGTCGACGGCGCGGTGGTTTCGCCCGTGCGGGTGGCCACCCACGCCCTGCCCAAGCCGGCGCAACTCGGACCCAC
>CAYQMP010000217.1:0-3919 GCA_964418615.1 uncultured Chthoniobacter sp.
GGCGGCCGCCGGATTTTCACCGGCGAGCTCCACGTCGAGGAGCAAGCGGATGACATTCGGGTCCGGAGGCAGTTCGGCTGGTGTGGCCGGAAGGAGCGATCGTGCCGCGGATGCATCGCCTTGCTCGAAGCGGATGCGGGCGAGGAGGAGCGCCGCCGCCGGATCGGTGGCGGCAAGCGGTTCGGCCAAGGTTGCCGCGTTGTCCAAGCTTCCCTGCGCGGCGAACGAAGCGGCGCGCAAAACGATGGTCTCGGGCGCATCGCGATCGCATGAGCGATCGAGAGTCTGCAAAGCGTCCGCGGGCTGTCCCGCGGCCAACTGGGCGCGGGCCAGAAGCAGTCCGAGACCCTGTCTTTCCCCGGGCGGGGCCTGACGCAGCGCCTGCTGCAACGGGGCGATGGCAGCCTGCGGGAGACCTTCACGGATGGCGCTCTCCGCTTTTTCAGTCACGGTTTCCGCGCGCAGACCGATGGCCGTGGCGGCGAGCAGGGCGGCGATGAAAAGCGGGCGCGTCATCGTTCGAGCAAGCGGCGCAAGTATCGTCCGGTGTGGCTGGCTTCCACGGCACAAACGGCCTCCGGTGTTCCTTCCGCCACGATGCGCCCGCCCCGCCCGCCTCCGTCGGGGCCGAGGTCGAGGATCCAGTCGGCGCATTTGATCACGTCCATATTGTGTTCGATTACAATGAGCGTATTGCCGGCGTTGCGCAATTTCATGAGGACTTGCAGGAGCGTGTCCACATCGGAAACGTGCAGTCCGGTGGTCGGTTCGTCGAGGATGTAGAGGGTTTTCGAGCCGCCGCGCTTGGAGAGTTCGGTCGACAACTTGATGCGCTGGGCCTCGCCGCCGGAGAGCGTGCTGGCTGATTGCCCCAGGGTGAGGTAGCCGAGACCGACTTCCTGCATGGTGGCCAGTTTGTCGGCCACTTTGGGGACGGCGCGGAAAAAGGAGAGGGCCTCGTCGACTGTCATGTCGAGCACGTCGGCAATGTTCTTGCCCTTGTAGGTGATCTCGAGCGTTTCGCGGTTGTAACGGCGTCCGTGGCAGACGTCGCAGGTGACATAGACATCGGCCAGGAAGTGCATTTCCACTTTGAGCATGCCGTCGCCCTCGCAATGTTCGCAGCGTCCGCCTTTGACATTGAAGCTGAAGCGCCCCGCATTGTAACCGCGCACGCGGGCGGCGGGGACTTGCGAGAAAAGTTCCCGGATCGGACCGAAGGCGCCGGTGTAGGTGGCCGGATTGGAACGCGGGGTGCGGCCGATGGGGGATTGGTCGACGACCACCAACCGGTGGACCTGCCCCGCGCCAAGGATGGCGTCGTGCGCGCCCGGCGTTTCTTTGGCGCGGTAAAGGTCGCGGGCCAAGGCCGCGCGGAGGATGTCGTTGACCAGCGTCGATTTTCCGCTGCCGGAAACACCGGTCACGCAGACGAAGCAGCCGAGCGGGAAGTGGGCGTCGATATTTTGCAGGTTGTTCTCGCGCGCTCCGCTCACGCTGAGCCATCCCTCGGACGGACCGGCGACCAGCGCACGGGGGGTGAGGGGATGGTTGCGCTTGGAGGGAATGCGGATGCGGAGCTGGTTGCTCAGATAGCGTCCGGTCAGCGATTGCGGGGTCGCGGCCACTTCCTCCAGCGTGCCTTGGGCCACGATCTGGCCGCCGAGCGGACCGGCTCCGGGGCCGATGTCGATGATATGGTCCGCCGCGGCGATGGTGTCGTGGTCGTGCTCAACGACGAGGACCGAATTGCCGAGATCGCGCAAACGTTTCAGCGTTCCGATGAGTCTTTCGTTGTCGCGCTGGTGGAGTCCGATGCTCGGTTCGTCCAGCACGTAGAGCACGCCGGCCAGTCCGCTGCCGATCTGCGTGGCCAAGCGGATGCGTTGCGCTTCGCCTCCCGAGAGGGTGCCGCTTTCGCGGTTGAGCGTGAGATAGCCGAGACCGACCTCGCGCAGGAAGGCGAGGCGACGGGTGATTTCCTCGATGACCTCGCCGGCGATTTCCTCCTCTTTGCCCGACAGGGTGAGGCGACCGATGACCTCCGAGGCTCTTTCAATGGTCAGCGCGCAAAGGTCATGGATGCTGAATTCCTCGCCGGACGACGTCACGAGAGTCACGGCGAGCATTTCCGGACGCAATCTCGCGCCGCGACAGCGCGCGCAGGGGCGGCGGTTTTGCAGGGCTTTGAGACGTTGGCGCAGCGACTCGCCCTTGGCCCGGGCCAGCAAATGGTCGAGCTGGGCCAACAGTCCTTCGAAGGGCTTGGCAATTTTTTGCCGGGTGCGACCGGTGCCGAATTCGACCTCGATGGCACGGTCGCCGGAGCCGTGGAGGAGGAGATCGCGGAAGGACTCCGGCAACTTGACCAGCGGCAAGTCGGTGCGGACGCCGGCATCTTTGGCCAAGGCGGCGGTCATCGCCGCGTAATAGGCCTGCATTTTCGGCGTGCCTTTGCGCCAAGCGACGATGGCGCCGTCATCGAGAGATTTGTCCGGATCAAGGACCAGATCGGGATCGAAATACGGTTCGGTGCCCAGCCCGTGACAGGCGGGGCAGGCCCCGAGGTGGCTGTTGAAGGAAAAGTGCTGCGGAGTCAGGCGCGGCAGGGTGAAGCCGGTGCGCGGATTGGCGAAAGCGGTGGAGAACGGGTGGTCGCCGAAGGCTTTGTCCGTCGGTGCCTGCACGGACGCCGTGATTTGCCCTTCGCCCCAGCGCAGCGCGGTCTCGACCGAATCGGCGAGACGCTGACGCAGCCCCGGCTTGAGCACCAGACGATCGACCACCGCCTCGATGCGGTGGCGGCGTTTTTTGTCCATGCGGATCTTGGCGTCGCCGCCCAAGTCGGTGATTTCGCCGTCGATGCGGGCGCGGACGAATCCTTCGCGCCGCAATTTTTCGATGATGTCGCGGAATTCGCCGGTTTCGCCGCGGACGACCGGAGCGAGCAGGACCACCTTGCTCTCCGGCGGGAAAGCCATGATGGCATCGGTGATTTCCTGTGCGGTCTGGCGGCGCACCACTTCGCCCGTTTCCGGATCGTGTGGCACGCCCAGCGCCGAATAAAGGATGCGGAGGTAGTCGTAGATTTCCGTCGTCGTCGCGATGGTCGAACGCGGTCCGGCCGCCGCGGTGCGTTGCTCGATGGCGATGGCCGGGGAAAGGCCCTCGACGAAATCGACATCGGGTCGCTCCAGCCGGTCGAGGAATTGGCGGGCGTAAGCCGAGAGGCTTTCCACGTATTTGCGCTGTCCTTCGGCATAGAGCGTGTCGAAGGCGAGGGAAGACTTGCCCGAACCGCTCGGGCCGGTGAGGACAACGAACCGGTTGCGCGGAATGACCACGTCGACGTTCTTCAAATTGTGCTGCCGCGCGCCTTTGACGCGGATGACGGCAGGTTCGGAGGAAGTCTTCACCGGTAACCGGGAAGAATAAGTCGGGCCCGGGGGCGGCGAAAGGCGATTGTCCGGCCGGAGAGGGGTGGCCAGCCCCGGCATTGACGCAGGCGGCGCACGATGGCAATTTCGGGCTTTGTCAGGTGAGGTGGCTGAGTGGTCGAAAGCAGAGCTTTGCTAAAGCTCCGTAGGCCTTAAAACCTACCGAGGGTTCGAATCCCTCCCTCACCGTTTTTCCTTGGGATGAGAACCCTCGGGTTCGAGCGCCGTGCAGCGGCACAGACTGTCCGCAAGGACAGCCCCGCGAGGGGTAAGGGCCGTTGGCCGTAATCAATCCCTCCCTCACCGTTTTTCCGCGCGGTAGCGCGGCAACTGGGAAAGGTTGCCGCAGGCTACCAATCCCTCCCTCACCGGTCTTGCCTCCCCAGCAACTCGATTTGTTATGGCGGATTCCGACAGGGGGCACGGGCGTCCCGCCCGTATTGTCCGTCGGCAAACGGGCGAGACGCCCGTTCCCCCTGGGC
>CAYQMP010000218.1:0-3897 GCA_964418615.1 uncultured Chthoniobacter sp.
TCCCAGTGGCGCAGTTGGCACGGGGCCGACGGCCGAGCGGTCGACCAGATTGCCGAGGCGGTGCGTCTCATCCGCGAGCAGCCCGACAGCCGGCGCATCATTGTCTCGGCTTGGAATCCGGCGGACTTGCCGCGGATGGCGTTGCCGGCCTGCCATGCGCTCTTCCAGTTCCACGTGGCCGACGGGGAGTTGAGTTGCCAGCTTTACCAGCGCAGTGCGGATCTTTTCCTCGGCGTGCCGTTCAACATCGCTTCTTACGCGTTGCTCACCTTGATGATGGCGCAAATCACCGGGCTGCGGCCCGGGGAGTTCGTCCACACGTTCGGGGACCTGCATCTTTACGTGAATCATCTCGAGCAGGCCCGGGAGCAGTTGCGCCGCCAGCCCCGTCCCCTCCCGCGGATGAAGCTGAACCCGGCCCGCACGCGGCTGGAGGATTTCGTTTACGAGGATTTCACCCTCGAGGGATACGACCCGCATCCGGCGATCAAGGCGCCCGTGGCCGTATGATTGCGGTGGCCGCCATGGCGACAAACCGCGTGATCGGCGACCGTGGGAAGATTCCGTGGCACCTGCCCGAAGACCTCCGGTGGTTCAAGGAACTGACCATGGGAGGAACTCTTCTCATGGGGCGCGTGACTTTCGACTCGATCGGGAAGCCGTTGCCGGGGCGTGAGACGATCGTCATGAGCCGTCAGGAGGGGCTGGAAATTCCCGGCGTGCGCGTCATCCGCGATCTGAGCGGATTGGACGGGCTTCCGCTGCAAGGCGAGGTCTTCGTTGTCGGCGGGTCGGAGGTTTATCGTGTGGCGCTTCCTTATTGCCGCGACCTCTACCTGACCGAAGTGCTCCGTGAGGTCCCGGGCGACCGGAAATTTCCGGTCTTCGAGGAGTTGTTTCGCTTCTCGTCGGTGCTGCGGGAAACACCGGACCTGCGGATCGTCCACTACGTGAACGACGAGGTGCGACCACTGCCGCGCACGCGTTTGGAGGCGCCGCCTTGAGGTTGGTGGATCGCGCCTTCCCGGCGCGATGATTGATTTGCCAGCGTCGCGATGAGGGCATCGCGATTCACCCAGGCAGCCTAGCGGCTTCCTTGGCCGCTGTAGGAGTCTTTGTACCAGAGCACGCCGTGGTGGCGGACGTTGTAAAGGATGGCGCGGAGGTTGTTGGCCGCCTCGCGGTCGTTGATCAGCATGGGCAGGGGGCCGGGGCCGGTGCGGGCGCTGGAAATGAATTTGCGGGCGTCGCGGGCCACGGCTTCGAGGTCCTTGGTTGCTTGGCCGATCTGCTCGCCCGCTCCGGTGAGGCCTTCGCTTCCTTTTTTCAGGTTGGCGAAGGTGTCGCGCAGGTCGTTGAGGGATTGCTCGCTCAGGGCGGTTTTGTCGAGACGTTCGATGGCGGTGTTGATCGAGGTCACCGCCTTGCGCACGTCGGCCAGCATTTCCTGTCCTTCGCGGGTGAGATCCTCGAAGCCTGTCTCACGTTGTCCCTCGATGACCGAACCCGGCTCAAGACGCTTGGCCAAGTCGGCCTCGGGATCGACGAGCACGTCGACGAAGCGATTGCCGAGCAGACCGGAACTGCCGATGACGAAGCGGGATTGGGCGGGAAGGACGACATCGTCCCGGATTTTCAGAGCAACCGCGACGCCCTGCATGGCGGGCAGAACGCGGGGGTCGGTTTCCACGTAGCCGATGCGGGCTCCGCCGAGGAGAACGTCGGCGCCGGCCAGCAGGCCGCTGGCATTGGGAAAGTCGACCTGCAGGTCGTAAAAATTCTGCAACCCCTGCCCGAGGCGGCCGAAATAGACGACGAGGAAGGCCACAACGGCGAGTCCAAGCAGGACAAAGAAGCCGACGCGGGTTTCGATGCGGGAATCGTGGTTATACATGGTTCAAGGTTCCTCGTGGGACCGTCCCTCCACGAAATCACGAATCACGGGATCCGTCGAGGCGCGCAATTGGTCGCAGCTGCCATAAAAGTAGCACTGTCCCTCGTGCAGGAGGGCGACGTGGTCGGCGATGGCGAAGGCGCTTTTCATGTCGTGGGTGACCACGATCGACGTGACGCCCAGCTTGCGCTGCAGGCGACGGATGAGCACATCGATGCTGTCGGCAACGATCGGGTCGAGTCCGGCGGTGGGCTCGTCGTAGAGCATGCAGCGCGGTTCGTTGATCAGGGCGCGGGCCAAGGCGACGCGCTTGCGCATTCCGCCGCTCAGGTTGACCGGCATTTTGTTCTGTTGGCCGTGGAGGTTGACCATCTGCAGGGCGGTATCGACCTTGCCGGCAATGAGACCTTCGTCGGTCTCGCCGCGCTCGCGCAGGGGAAAGGCCACATTGTCGCCGACGGTCATCGAGTCGAAGAGGGCGCCGTTTTGGAAAAGGATGCCCATGCAACGGCGCACCCGGGCCAGCTCCCTTTCCTTGAGAGCGACGATGTTCTGTCCGTCGACGGTGATTGTCCCGCTGACCGGTTGCATGAGCCCCATAAGGTGGCGGAGGAAGACACTCTTGCCGCCCCCGCTTCGTCCGAGCAGGACGAGGGTTTCCCCTTCGTAGACCTTGAGGCTGAAGCCGCGGAGGATTTCCTGTCCGCCGATGGTCTGGACGAGTTGGTCGACGGCAATGATCTCGCGCGGTTTGGCGTGCTGGGTCATTTGCCGGCCGGGAAGAAAATATTCAGGGTCATGGTGAGGAAAAAGTTCACCACGAGAATGAAGAGGGAACCCACCACAACCGCTTCGGTCGCGGCCCGCCCGACGCCGACGGCGCCTTCGCGGGCGGTCAGGCCTTGGTGGCAGCTGACGAAAACGATGACCACTCCGAACACCATGCCTTTGATCAGTCCCATGGCCACATCGCGTCCCCCCGTGAAGTGCAGCATGTTGTGCAGGTAGTAGACCTCGGAGACGCCGAGAACTTTGGTCGTAAGCAGGTAGGCGGCAAGAATGCCGACCCCGATGCACTCGGCAACCAACAGCGGCATGGAGACCAGCATGGCGAGAAAACGAGGGACGACGAGGTAGTCGACCGGATGGACGGCCAGGGCACGGAGGGCATCGAGTTGCTCGGTCACCTTCATCGTGCCCAACTCCGCCGACATGGCGGCACCGACCCGGCCGGCAACCATCAGGCCGCAGAGGACGGGGCCGAGTTCGCGGAACATGGACACGCTGACCACCGGGCCGACGGCGGTGTCCATTTGCAGGCGCTGGAATTGGAAGAAGGTCTGCGTGGCGAAGACGGCCCCGGTGAAGGCGCCGGTGATAAGGACGACCAATTGCGATCGGTAACCGATTTCGTAGATTTGCTGAATGACGAGCCGCCAGCGGACTTGGCCGTGAAAAATGCCGCGGATGGTCTCGGCTCCGAGAAAGGACAATTCGCCGAGGTAGCGGGCGAAGGAAAAAAGAATGTCTCCGACGTAGCGCGCGGGGGCCATGGCGGGGCCGCTCAGGAACGGATGAGTTGCGTGGCGGACTTGGAGCGGGCCACGGAGTGCGTTTGACCGACGAAGCGCGCTTGCAGGTCCAGCTTGTTGAAAATGCTGCGGATGTCGGCCAGAGACAGGGAAGGGTCGTCCGATTCCACGAAGACGATGTCGTGCAAGGTGTCGACCTTGTAGCGCAGACGGGGCAAGGCTCCCAGTTCCAGATCGAGGCCCATAAGTTTGTCCGGGGCCCGCACGCCGGCGGCGTAAATCTCCAGTTCGATCATCAAGGCCTACTTTCGCGACGGCAACCCCGCGCGGCAAGTTCCAAAGTGCCGCGGAAAGGGCGGATTGCACCAGAGTCCGCGGCCGGATAAACAGGACGGCCAACGCCGCCATGCCCAAAGACACCACGCTCGAGAAAATCCTCATCATCGGCTCCGGCCCGATCGTCATCGGCCA
>CAYQMP010000219.1:0-3893 GCA_964418615.1 uncultured Chthoniobacter sp.
TCGTTTCGACCAATGTGGCGGAGACATCGCTGACCATCGAGGGCGTCACGCTCGTGGTCGATAGCGGACTCGCCCGCATTGCCCGCCACGATGCCCGTCGCGGGATCAATACCTTGCTCGTCGAAAAAATCAGTCGCGCCTCCGCCGACCAGCGCGCCGGCCGCGCGGGGCGAACTGCACCCGGACGCTGCGTGCGTTTGTGGATGACGAAGGACCACGAGCAACGCGCCGCGTCCGAGTTGCCGGAAGTCAAACGCCTCGATCTGGCCGAGGTGGTGCTTTCGCTCAAAGCCGCGGGAGTCGGTGACCTCGAGAAATTCCGATGGCTGGAACCGCCCGAACCGCGGGCGCTGCAACGTGCGACCGAATTGCTCGAGGATCTGGGCGCGCTGGACCATGGCGGCGTCATTACCGCGCTCGGGCGCCAGATGTTGGCCTTTCCGGTGCATCCGCGTTACGCGCGTCTGCTCCTTGAAGCGGAGAAACTCGGTTGTGTCAAAGCGGCCTGTTTGCTCGCGGCGCTGACCCAAGGACGCGGACTGCTGGTCAAGAGCACCTCGCGTGACATGGACAAACGCCGCGACGAAATGTTGCGCGACGGAGGGGAGTCGGATGTCTTGGTCCAGCTGCGCGCCTTCTCCGTGGCGCGAAAATCGAATTTCGATCCGGCGCGCGGCCGTGCGCTGGGCATCCACATGCAGTCGGCGCGTCAGGCTGCGCAACTGGCCGACAAATTCGCCGACATCGCGCATGGGGAGGGTCTGAATCTGACCGACGAACCGCCGCCGGAGCATTCGATGGAAAAATGCATGCTTGCCGCATTCCCCGATCATCTGGCCAAGCGCCTCGACCGCGGCACGCTGCGTTGTGATTTGGTCCACGGACGCCGCGGAACGCTGGCCCGCGACAGCGTGGTGACGAGCGAACTTCTCGTGGCGGGCGAAATCACCGAGATCGGCGGACGCGAGGGCGATGTGCAGACTTTGCTCACACTGGCCTCGCCGGTGCGCGAAGAGTGGCTGCAGGAAATGTTTCCGGGCGAATTCTCGGATGCAACGGCGACGATGTTCGATCCGGTGACGCGCGGGGTGACCGCGCGGCGCGTGACCAAATTCCGCGACTTGATCCTGCGCTCGGGTCCGGGCGGTGAACCCGATCCCGCGGCCGCGGCCAAAATCTTCGCGGAGAAAATCGCAGCCGGTGATTTGTCCCTGCCGCTGTGGAACGAAACGGTCGAACAATGGATCGCGCGGCTCAATTGCCTCGCGGAATGGATGCCGGAATTGGAACTTCCGCGGATCGGCGCGGAGGAAAAACGCTTTCTCTTCGAACAATTGGCGCAAGGAGTGACCAATTACCGCGCGTTGAAAGACAAAGATCCTTGGCCCGTGCTGCGCGGATGGCTCTCTGCGCCGCAACTCGGCGCGCTCGACGCCTACGCCCCGGACAAAATCAAACTGCCCGGCGGTCGCAACGCCCGCGTGGTTTATGCTGAAGGTCAAGCGCCGGTCATGTCCGCCCGCGTGCAGGATCTTTACGGCGTGGAAGCGCCGCTCACCTTAGCGGACGGACGCCAGCGCGTGCGCGTGGAAATTCTCGCGCCCAACCAACGCCCGATCCAGGTGACCGACGACATGGGAAGCTTTTGGAAGAACACGTATCCCCAGATCCGCCCCGAATACGCGCGGCGCTACCCGAAGCACGAGTGGCGATGAGCCGTGTGAGCTTCGAAAACCGCTTGCCTCACGGGGAGAACGGGCCAAATTTCCGGTATGGCTGTCTACGTCTACGAAACCATCCCGTCCAAGGAAGGCGGGCCCGTGCGGACCTATGAAATCCGCCAAAGCATGAAAGACGCGGCATTGACCAACCACCCCGACACCGGCGAGCCGATCCGGCGGGTCATTACCGGCGGGTTGGGGGTGATGACTTCCTCGAAGGGAGGTCCGGCACCGCGTCCCAGCGCCGGCGCTTCCTGCTGCGGATCGGGTTGCGGTTGCCACTAGCCTCGACGCGGTCCTTGCCGCGGGGTATAGGACCCTGATGATGACACGCGCATTCTGTTTCCTTATCGCTCTTGCCTTCGCGTCGCCCGCGCAGGATGCCCCGACCATCACGGTGCGCAAAGGCGACCGCGTCTCGGTCGCCGTCACGCCGATCGGCGGGAGCGCGGGACCCAACGTGACCAAGGTCCTGCAAAACGACCTCGATCTTTCCGGTTGGTTCCAACTCGTGCCCGATGCGCGCGGATCCTACGTGGTCGGCGGAACGGCCGGCGGGGGGACGCTGCAGGGGAAGGTGACCGACAGCTCGGGCACGACCGTCCTCGCCAAGACTTACAGCGGAAGCGACCGCGAGGTGGCCCACCAGTTTGCCGACGACATCGTGGAGACGATCACGGGCAATCCCGGCATCGCCACGACAAAGATCGCCTTCGTCGGCACGGCCAGCGGGCCGAAGGAAATCTACCTGGCCGACTACGACGGCAACAACTCGCGCCGCCTGACCAGCGACCGCAGCATCAGCGTGGCCCCGTCGCTCGGCCCCGGGGCGCGGAATCTGGCTTACACCGGATACCACGAGGGATACCCCGATGTTTATGTCATCGATGTCGCCTCGGGAGCGCGCCAGCGGGTGGTCAAAGCCCCGGGCACGAATTCGGGCGCGGCCATTTCCCCGGACGGCGGGAAGATGGCGCTGACCATGAGCAAGGACGGCAATCCCGAGATCTACGTCACCGGGTTGCGCGGCGGCATGGCGCGCCGCCTCACGCGCACGCGCGGGGTCGAGTCTTCGCCGACCTGGTCGCCCGACGGCGGCGAATTGATCTACTCCTCGGACAACGGGGGCAGCCCGCAGCTTTACCGCATCGGTGCGGGCGGCGGCGGCGGTCGCATGATCTCCACCGGGTTCGGTTACTGCACCGACCCGAGTTGGTCGCCGGACGGCAAGAAAGTGGCCTTCACCGTGCGGTCGGGCGGCGGGTTTTCCATCGCCGTGATGGAGCTCGGGGCCGGAGCGGCGCGCATCGTGGCCTCCGGGCAGAATCCGGTGTGGGGCCGCAACTCGCGCCACCTCATCTACAGCACCGGCTCGAGCCTCAATCTCCTTGACGTTCAGAACGGCCGGACGACAACTATCGTCAACGGTCTTGGCAAAGTGAGCGAGCCGACCTGGTCGCTCTGACCCGATATGCGCATCATGAAAAAACCGTTTCTCTTCCTCGCTGCCCTCAGCATCGCGGCGCTCTCCACCTCGTGCCAAACCAAAGACCGGTATGCCGGCATCGACGGCGACTTCGTCGACGGCGTGCCGCTTCCCGAGCGCACCGACGGAGCCTCTTATCTCGGAGGCGGGGTGGCCAAGGGCCAGTTTTCGCCCGTGCAGTTCGGGTTCGACAGCTTCGAAGTCAGCGCTTCCGAAATGCCCAAGGTGCAGGCCGTGGCGGACTCCATGCGCTCGGGCAACAACGACGTGATCATCGCCGGTTTCACCGACGAGCGCGGCACCGAGGAATACAACCGCGGACTCGGCGAGCGGCGCGCCTTGGCCGTCCGCGAATCCCTCATCGGCCTGGGCATCAGCGGCGGCCGCGTGCAAACGGTCAGCTTCGGCGAGGAAATGCCGGTGGCTTCCGGCGGCGGCGAAGCAGCTTGGGCGGCCAACCGCCGCGCCGAATTCGGCGTCATCCGTTAACCCTCCTTCCCCTTCGTGGCGGTTCCTCTGCTCGATTTGCGCCTGCAATACGCGCAGGTGAAGGACGACGTGCAGCGCCGCATGGACGCGCTCTGCGCCAGCCAGCAATTCATCCTCGGCGCGCCGGTCGAGGAACTCGAGGCCGCCGTGCGCGATTACACCGGTTGCGGTCACGCCATCGGCACTTCGTCCGGCAC
>CAYQMP010000220.1:0-3869 GCA_964418615.1 uncultured Chthoniobacter sp.
TGAGCAGCTTTCGGACTTCGATCGTCAGGTGGATCGCGATGTCCCATCGCGATTTCCCGAGTGAAATATCGCGCCGGGACGGCGCGATCCACCTGCTAGTCTTACTCGTCGGCTTTCGCTGACGGTGGGCTTGCGATCTCGGCGCGGAACGGCGTGGCGGGCAGGCCGGCGGAGTTGTAGAGATTGACCGTCGGGTTGTCGGCCCAGCCGTAGTGGACGGCGACGGGGCGGGGCACTTGCGGGGAGGAGACAACGACTTTGTCGCCGTCGATGACCGCGTCCGCCCAGTGCCATGGGCCATCCTCGCCGCGGATGGCAAATCCTTCAACTTGGCTCTGCGGACTGTTGCGCACCAACGGAGCAAAGGCGTTTCTTTCGAGACTCAGCGGATACGTTTCGGGCAGCGGTGCGGCTTGCAGGCCTCCCTCGGCATGTTTGAAAGCGACAACGGCCTCGCCGTCTTGGAAATCCACGGCGTCGAAGACCGGTCCGGAGTGGGGCAGGTCGTGGTCATGATGCTGGGCGAGAGCGATCCGCGCGAGGCGCTGTCCCACGTCACGCTTGTTCCGCGGATGGATATCACCCGCCTCACCGAGATCGATGAGCACGGCTTGGCCGGTGCCGGGGATGGCGAGAGTGGAGGATTGGGCCTCGCGCAGCTCCGCCCACGTGCTTTCCTTGCCCGGATCGTCGGTCTTCTCCTTGTGGTTGGCCAACTGGCAGAAAAAGAAAGGGAAGTCGCCCTGTCCCCAACGTGCGCGCCAATCGGCGATGAGGGCGGGGAAGGATTCGCGGTAGGGTGTGCCGGCGCGGCCGGCATTGTTCTCGCCCTGATACCAGATGACGCCGGTGATGCCGTAATCGACCAAGGGCGCGATCATGCCGTTGAACAAAGCGCAGAAAAGTTTGTGGGGCGGTGGTGCCTGCTCCGGGGGCACCGGGGCCGCCGCCAGCACCTCGGGTGAGATGGCGGCGAAAGTGTGCTCCGCTGTGGCCATCCAAGTCCCGTTGAGATTGACCGTCTTGGCGAGGTTCCGGAGGCTCGAGGTGCGGGTGAAGCGGGCCGGGCGGTCGGGTTGGTAGATGCGGATGGCGATGACGTGCCGGCCATCGGACGCCTCGTCTGGCGGAAGTTCCGCGCTCAGATTGCTCCCGCGGCCCGGAAAAGATTCGAAAGTGGTCTCGTTGACCAGCTTCCCGTCGAAATAGACCGAGTAGTAGCCGTCGATCGGGAGAATAAGTCTCAGGGGTCCGCCATCCGGGGGGATCTCCACTTCTTTGCGCAGCCAGATGACTCCGGTCCGGGGCAGGCCGGCTGCGGCGACTTCGCCGGGAAGCTTCACTTCCTGCCAACCTTCGGTTGCTACGCCGGGTGCGGCGAACGCGCCGGGATCCGGGGTGGGGATGTCGCCCCGGTCGTGCGTTTCGATCCATTGGCGCATGGCGGTGGTGAAATTCTCCTTGGCCGCGGGGTAGGCCTCGCTCAACTGCCAGAATTTCTCCCGTTCTGCACGCGCGGCCGGCAGGCGGTCGACCGCCTCGCGGCTCATCCAGTTTTCGATATTGGTGCCGCCCCAACTCGAAGCGATGATGCCGACCGGGCGCGCGGTGGCGGAGGCGACTTCCTTGGCGAAATAATAGGCGACGGCGCTGAACTTGCCGCGGGTTTCCGGGGAGGCGACACGCCAGCGCCCCTTCGCTTCCTTCGCGGGTTCGAGGCTGCTGTTGCGTTCGACCAGAAACTCGCGGACCAGTGGATTCGCCGACGCCCCGATTTCCTCCGCCGCGCCCGTGGTTTTGTCCAGGGTCCACTCCATGTTTGATTGGCCGGAAGCGACCCAGACGTCTCCGATGACCACGTCGCGCACGACGATTTCGTTGTTGCCGCGGATCACCATGTCATAAGGACCGTATCCGGATGGCGACCAACCGAGCCACGCCCACCAGCGGGGTGGCATGAGGTCGAGGTAAACCTCCCAGTTCCCCGCGGCATCGGCGGTGGTGGTGACGGTTCGGCCATCCAGCGTCACCGAGACCTTCTCACCCGGATCCGCGGTGCCCCAGAGCGGGGTCCGGGCGGACCGTTTGAGGACCATGTGGTCCGAGATGAGGTCCGGAAGCGCGATGTCGGCGCTCGCGGTTGCCGCGGCAGCCAAGAGGCTGCAGATTAGGATCAGCACGGCTCTGGGGTGATACCAGTTCCCCAAAGGAGCGGGACGAGCGAACAGCATTTTGCAGGTAGGGACACGCGGCTCGCGTGTCCGTGAGAGAAGGGTCGGACGAGCGAGCCGCTCGTCCCTACCTCGGGGAGCAAGGTCCGGGCTCAAGGATTCGGGGTGGGGTGGATCATTCCGATCATCAGCAAAAAACAACCCCGCCGCAGCGGGGTTGTGGTGATTGCAGAAAGGTTTGCTGTGTCATCAGGATTTCCGGCGACGACGTATGACATGCGCACCGAATCCCAAGGCGCTGAGAGTGATCAAGGCGTAGGTAGAAGGTTCGGGAACCAACTGGGCGTTGGAGACGGCCCACGAGTTGCCGTCCACATTCACTCCGGAGCTGTTGGCTCCATGGAAAATACTGACAAGATTGTTGCCTCCAATGCCCGTGAAAAGCTGCGATGCGGTGTTGGAATCGCCGCCGCCGGTGTAGGTGACTTCGTAGAGGTAATCGTAGGTGCCAACGCCGATGGAGTCCAAGGTGAGGGAAACCACCGCGTCGATGGTGTTGCCTGTGGCAAAGCGGATGAACTGATTTTCGAAGCCCGACCAGTCGGTCACTAACGAACCGACTTGGGCACCCAAAGTAAAGGGGTTGCCGTTGTCGTTCGCATAAAATCCCAGATTCGGCTGCGTTCCTGTAGAAGTCATGTGATAGACGAATGCATCGCTTCCAAAATCAAATCCTGTGCGAAAGGCCGGTGTGACTAGGTTGTTGGCCATGATTATGTCCGAATAAGTGAAAGTGTAGGTCACCGAGTCGCCGACGCTGGCGAAGGTGAACCCGCCTGAGGCACCAGCGACGAAAGAAAAGATTCCGTAGTCGTTCCGGGTGGTGGCAGTTGCATCGTACGATACTGACCCCCCGAGGTTACCGTTTCCAACGAAGCTTCCGTTAGTCGCGGCTCCGGTTGCTTGGAAATTTCCCAGGAGGCTTTGCGCGCTGGCATCCAATGCGGCAAGAACTAGACTGCAAGTAAGAATTCGGAGGGCTGTTTTCATGGAGGTGATTTGGTTAGTGCGGTGGTTTGCTGGAAGGAGATTTGGTTTCAACTCTGAAGCCACACTAGACACGCCCACTGGGCTGTCAATGGGGCCAACAGATGTTGACTAAAGATCTTTTGCATAATTTGGCATAAATTACCGGATTCACGATCTCTCAAGGGTTAATTCCCAAATCAGGGAAGACGAGATTGAGCCGATAGAACATTTGGTCCGGTCCGTTTTCCCATGGTTGCCAGTAGCGGAGGGTGCCCTCTTGGCCGAGGCCGAAAGGGTTGCTGTCAGCGACGGCCCAGTCGGTCAGGTTGGTCGAGGTTTGGACCACATAGTTGACGTCCTGCCGCAGTTGGCGGAAGGAGATGTCGATTTCCGAGCCGTTGGATCCGACCGTCGCAGCGCGTTCCGGACCAAGCGCGTAAAAGGCAAGGTCGCCGGTGTGTCCGGCCGCGCCGAAAATGTCGGAGGACGTCCGGAAGGTGTTGTTGTGGTCGTCCGGTTCCGCGCTGCTCACCGCGATCATGTGGGCATAGGGCGGCAGCTGGCCGGAAACGGGGGCGACGCCGTCGTTGACCGGCAGGAGGTCCACGGTGTCGGTCCAACTGCGGTGCAGCGAGGTGGTCGGGTAGACGGTGCCGACGACAAAGCTGC
>CAYQMP010000221.1:0-3850 GCA_964418615.1 uncultured Chthoniobacter sp.
GACTTCATCATCACGATCTACGAGCGCCCCTCGATCACGGAAAATCCGACCGACGATCCGACGATCAACAACGTGGTCAATTACACCTTCTTCAACAACACGGCGGGCATCGATGTGATCTGGGATCTGAACGACCTGCAATTCGGCATCGGCTACGCCAACCAGATCCGCTACTCGCTCAACGACGACTACAACAACCAAGACACCGTCTCCAACCAGATCTACGCCAACGCCTCCGCCATGGTGCAGCCCTTCCTGCGCGTCGGCGTGGAGGGAAGCGTCTACAACACCTACTATTTCGACGAGCGCCCGTTCCGCACCGGCGGCGGGAACGGCACGGCCACGGAAAACACCTCCAACCTCAACAATAGCGTCGGTGCCAGTGGGGGGCTCTTCGCCATGGGCAACATTTCCCGCTTCACCTCCTGGTCGGCCGGCGTGGGTTGGCAAATCACGCAATTCAACGAATCGAACAATCCCCTGAACACCGGCAACGCGAGCAACCCGTATTTCTACTTCGGCGTGTCCAACGAGCTGAATCGCTTCTACACCCACAGCCTCAGCGCCAGCTTCGAGAGCGAACCCAGCTACGAGTCGAACTTCGTGCAGGCTTTCAATGTCGGCTACAGCTTCAACTGGGTGCTCATCCGCAACTGGTCTCTCGGCGGCGGCGCCTTCTACCAGAACGGAACCGAGTCGCCCGGGCCGGAATCGGAGGACTTCAACCGCGTCGGGGCCAATGTGGGGCTGGGCTACCAGGTCACAAAAAACCTCGTTGCAAGTCTTTACTACAGCGTTATCAGTAAGGGTTCCACTGTCATTGCCGATAGTTACAACCAACAAATTTTCGGCCTCAATCTGAACTACAATTTCTAAGCCCTTCTTCATGAAAGTGTTTCCTGCCTTCCGCGCCCTGCGTCTGCTTGCCGTGGTGGCTTGCCTTGGGACCACTCCCGGAGCCCGGGCCCAGATGCTTCCGCAGTTGCCGGACCCCACGCCGCCACCGGCGCCGCAATCCCCGACCCAAAATCCGCCCACCCGGGCCGGCACGGCGGCGGTTTCCGCCACGGTTTCCATGGAGGTGCTGGATGACGTCCGCCGCCTCTCCCGCGGGGACATTGTCAACCTGCGCGTCGTCGAGGACCGCGATCCGCCCGTCTCGCTGCAGGTGACCGACTCCGGCGATCTCGAAGTCCCTTACATCGGCCGGGTCCGGGCCGAGGGCAAAACGCCCCGCGAGCTCGCCTTCGACATCAAGGGTCTCCTCGAGCGCGACTACTATAACAACGCCACGGTCATCATCGGTCTCGATGTCGAGGGGCAGCGCTCCCCCGGCTTGATTTATGTCACCGGCATGGTCGGCTCGCCCGGCCCGCTGCAGATCCCGCCGAACGAAAATTTCACGGTCAGCAAAGCCGTCCTCCGCGCCGGCGGCTTCGGCACCTTCGCCAACCAGCGCAAAGTCAAACTGACCCGCACCCAGCCCGACGGGACGACCGACACCCAGATCATCGACGTGAAAAAGATCATCGAAAAAGGCCGCCCCGACCTTGATGTTGAGGTCCTTCCGAACGATCTTATTCTCGTCCCCGAGCGCTTGATCAATTTCTAAGCCCATGCCTCTCCCCGAAACGACCACCTTGGCCGGCGCCCAGCAGCACGAGCGCGCCGAAATCCTGCAGCTCACCTTCCAGCGCTACAAATACATGCTGCAGAACTGGTGGTGGATCCCGCTGCTCACCACCGCGATCGGACTCGGCTTGCAGGCTTGGATGGTCCTGAGTGCTCCGCCCAAATACCAATCGAGCGGACGCCTCATGGTATCCGGCAAAATCGCCCTGCCCGAAGGCGCGGTCTACAGCGAGGAGGCGGCCAACTTCTTCGGCACCCAGCTCGAGCTCCTGCAGAGCGGCGAGGTCGCCCGCCGTGCCGACGCGCGCGTCATGGCCCTCAACCCGAACCTCGAGAAGGTGCCGGTCAATCTCTACGCCACCATCCTGCCCAAGACCTCCATTTTCCAAGTCACCGCGCAAGGCCTCCAGCCGCAGCAAACCAAAGCCTACCTCGACGCGGTGATGGACGAATACATCGCCTACCGCCGCTCCCTGCGTTCCGACAAGTCCGACGTCACCCTCAGCGCGATCACCGACCAAGTCGTCGATTTGGAAAAAGATCTGCGCAAAGCCGAGGAGCAACTCTTCAACTGGCAGAAGGAAAACAACCTCGTCTTCCTGCAGGAGGAGGGGAACAGCGCCGGGGCCTACCTCGCGCAACTCAACCGCCAGCTGGCCAACCTCCGCACCGAATACCAGCTGCTCGAAACGCTTTCCCTCGAGCAAAACCTCGAGCGCGCCAACCAGATCGACGCCATGGCCGAAACCAACAAGGAGGGCATGGGCGCCATCATGCGCGGATTCGGACCGGCCTCCGACTACCTCAAAGCCCGGCAGGAACTGCAGCTTCTCCGCGCGCAGCAAGTCGAAATGGGGGTCAACCTCAAGCCCCGCCATCCCAAAATGGCCGAGTTGGGGCAACGCATCGCCCTGCAGGAACGCCTCATGGAAATTTTCCAGGGCCAGACCGCCGAGCAATTCGCCTCGCAGATGGAATCCATCCGCGTGCAGATCCAAAACACCGAGGCCGCCATCAAGGAGTGGGAAGTCAAAGCCCTCGACCTCAGCCGCCGCCTCGGTGAGTTCGAGCGCCTCAAGAGCGAAGTCGAGCGCCGCAAGGGACTTTACGAGCGCCTCTTGGCCAGCGTGCAGAGCGTCGACGTCAACCGCAACATCGATCAGGACACGATCAGCGTCATGGAATACGGCACCCAGCCGTCCGTGGTACGGCCCGATCTCGGCCGCGCCCTGCTCATGGGCGGACTCGGCGGTTTCGCCGTCGGTCTCGGCATCCTCTTGCTCATCGGCAAACTCGACGACCGTTACATCTCGGTCTCCGAACTCGAAGCCCACTCCGAACTCGACGTGGTCGGCCTCATCCCGCGCCTCAAAGCCTCCGAGATGCAGGTGCTGCAGGAAAACGACAAGCGCCACATCCTCGTCGAATCTTTCCGCAACATCCGCTCGAGCATCCTCTTCATGCCCGAGGGCAGCTACAACCCGAAGAGCTTCCTCATCAGCAGCGCCATTCCGGGCGAAGGCAAGTCGACCCTCGCCATGGACTTGGCCGTCACCATGGCGCTCTCCGGATCCAAGACGCTGCTCGTCGACGGCGACTTGCGCCGCGGCCGACTCAACCGGCATTTCGCGGCCAAGACCGAACCGGGCATCGCCGAAGTGCTCAAAGAAAAGGCGACCCTCGACGAGTCCATTGTCGAGACGCCCGTGCCCAACCTCAGCTTCCTGCCCCGCGGCAAAGCCATGGCCGCCGGCACCGAACCGCTCCCCGGTGCCAAATTCAGCAAGATCGTCAACACGCTGCACGACAAGTTCGACTATGTCATCATCGACAGCTGCCCCGTGCTCGCCGCCGACGATTCCAGCGCCATGGCCCCGCTGGTCGATGCCGTCTTCTTCGTCGTCCGCGCCCGCTTCACTTCCGCGCGTCTCTTCATCCGCTCGCTCAAACTGCTCGCCGTCCGCGGCGTCATGGTCCGCGGCCTCATCTACAACTGCGCCGAGATGGGCAGCAGCGACTACCCGTATTACCAATACAAGGAATACCACCGCGCCGCGACCGCCCCGGAAACGCTCAAAACTTGAGGTCCCGCCACCTTGTTCTTGCCTCGGCCTGCCGCCCGGCTAATCTTCCCCTCCCTGCAACGGCTAGGTAGCTCAGTTGGCAGAGCAGAGGACTGAAAATCCTCGTGTCGGGGGTTCGATTCCCTCCCTAGCCA
>CAYQMP010000222.1:0-3835 GCA_964418615.1 uncultured Chthoniobacter sp.
CTCCAACCGCCGAGCCAATCTCGATGATCTCATCATCACCGCCTACAGCGCGCCGCCAGGCACGACGTTCGGCCAATGGAGCGGGGGACTAACGGCGACGCCCGAGTTGTTGCAACGCTATGCCATCGGCGGGGCGACGAACGCCCAAGTGGCCGGTGAGGCACCCGGCTACGCACTCGATGGCGCAGTGCTCAGCATCGAGACGCTGGTTCGCACGAATGATCCCGCGCTGCGCGTCTTCGGCCAGTCGAGCACCGATCTAGTCGCCGCGACTTGGACTAACAACGTCACCGCCACCGACATCGCCAAGCGCCCCGGCGATCCCGCCGACACCGCCCGCCGCATCTTCAGCACGCCGCAGGGAACGAACGTTTCGAAATTCCTCCGCCTCCGCATCGAACTCGACCCGTAGCCCGCTTTTCCTCCCGCGGCGCCCCTGACCTTGTGTCAGGGGATCGCCACAGGCCAAACAGACCATCGGCAAAATGCCGATGCCACTGTTTGTTCCTTGCGACGAACTTTTATAGCGGCGCTCTGCGAGCGCCGGAACCTTTCTTCCGGTTCCCGGGGACCCCAGCCGCCCCGGCTGTTGCCACCGGCGCCCCCGCCGGTGGACGTCTGCATTCCACACCCTACGCTGCGCGTGTGCTCCCCGGGACCGCAATCCTCGCCGTCAAACGACCTCTTCTCCGAATGGGCTCTGATCCTTCGAGAGAACGGTTTTCACCAGCTCGCCTTCGCCGCAGACGGTCATCGCGGGGAATCTCTTGAACCATCGCCCGGACGGAACAATGGGATTGGTATCAAGCCAGTCGGCCAGCAAACCGAGTTGTTCCGCGGGAATGGTGCGTTCTTCCACCCGATCGAGAAGATGCCTGAAAACGGCGCGCGGCAACGCATGCCGTCGGACTTCAGGCATGGGACGATGCGCCGTAAAATCCCTTCTCGATCTCCTCGCGCAGTCGTGCCGCTTCTGCCGGATGCGACCCGTCGGCCAGACGTCCCGCGAGTTTCGACAACTCGGCGCCCGACAACATCGCGCGTTCGCCCAAATGTTGTGCAAAGGCGACCACCTTGGCCTGCTCGTCGGCCGGCAGATGCTCGATCTCGGCAATGATTTCCACCGCAGTCACGCCGGCAAACCTACGCCTTGTCCGCCTCTCAAGCAAGGCGTAGGGCGAAGGTGACGTGTGACGGGTGACGAGTTTTTGTCGCGGCACTTTGTGAGCGTCGGAACCTTCTTCCAGCAACGACGAGTCACAGCCCGAGCGCGGCGGAGACAGCTACGAGAGTTGAGCGCATCGTCCAATGAAAGCAGATGAGAAAAACAAGGGGGGACAAGCCTGGCGGTAGCACATTGAAAATTCGGTGGCTACAACCGAATTTTCAAGGTAAGCTTTGTCCATGATTTCAAGGACTGCCGATCTGGCCGAATTGCACGGGTTGCTACAGAGGCATCGCATTGTGGCCTTGGTCGGGGCGCGGCAGGTGGGCAAGACCACCTTGGCCAAGGATTATCTGCGCAAAAGGTCCCGCGGCGGACATTTTCTGGATCTGGAGAACCCGCAAGATGAGGCACGTTTGGGCGATGCCATGCTGGCCTTGAGACCACTGCGGGGTTTGGTGGTGATTGATGAAATCCAAACACGGCCGGACCTCTTTCCGGTGCTCAGGGTGCTGGCCGACCGCCGGCCCAATCCGGCGCGTTTTCTCCTGCTGGGCAGCGCCACGCCGGAATTGCTGCAACGCACTTCGGAATCATTGGCCGGAAGGATTTACTATCAGGAACTGGGCGGACTCTCGCTGGCCGACACCGGGGTGCGGCAGTCCGGACGGCGGTGGGTGCGGGGCGGGTTGCCGCGCTCCTTTCTGGCCCGCTCGGCCCGCGAAAGCTTCGAGGTGCGCTTGGGGTATATCCGCACGTTTCTGGAAAGGGATCTGCCGGCTCTCGGAATCCGCACTTCGCCCTCCACCATGCGCCGATTCTGGACCATGCTGGCCCACTATCACGGGCAGACGTGGAACTCCTCGGAGTTGGCGCGCTCGTTCGGGGTGGCCGATACGACGGTGCGGGGCTACCTGGACCGTCTGGCCGCCGCTTTTGCGGTGCGCCTCCTGCCGCCTTGGCATGCGAACATTGCCAAAAGGCAGGTCAAAGCGCCCAAAGTCTACATTGCCGACAGCGGAGTGTTCCATGCTTTGTTGAATCTTCCGGAGCAGGCCGACGTCGAGGCTCATCCGAAGTGCGGAGCCTCGTGGGAAGGATTTGTCATAGAGCAAATCGTGCGGCGGCTGGGGGCGCGTCCGGAGGAGTGTTTTTTCTGGGCCACGCATGCCGGGGCCGAACTCGATCTGCTCGTGGTGCGCGGACGGCGGCGCTACGGCTTTGAAATCAAGCGCACGGTCGCGCCCCGCGCCACTCCCTCGATGCAGCACGCTCTGGATGATTTGCAGCTCGTGCGTTTGGATGTCGTGCATGCCGGCGACCAGACATTCGAGCTCGGCCCCCGCCTGCGCGCGGTGGCTTTGACGAGATTGCTCGACGATCTGCCGCCGCTTTGAAAAACGCCTGCCGCGCAGGAGTGTTATAGCCTCTGCCGCATCCGCGTAAAGCATGACCCGTAAACAGTAGAAGCGGCGCTCCCGCCGCTTCTACTTTTCCGAACTCTCCTCGCCACCAGCCACCCGCAGCCGAGCTTGCGAAACGGGGGCGCCGAGCGACCAACTGATACCCACCACCAGCGCGGCGCTCCGCCGCGTTCCGTCTGGCTCCCAGCTCCATGCTCCCGGCTCCCCGCTAAATATTTTCCTCACCAAACCAGTCAAGATAAGCCTCTTCGAGAGACGATTTCTGCCCGTGAAACGTTCGTCCCAACAGCCGTGAAGCCTTTATTTATCTGCCTTCCCGCTGTCCGAGGCGGGCGATGGGAGATCCCGTCAACCCCAGCCCGGATGTAAACATTTTGTAACATCTGTTTTTTCCCTTGCGCACGAAGGAAAACCGTCCGAATTTTCACCAGTCGCTCCAGTCCTCTTCAAACATCAAAAACAGCCCGGAGAACCAGCCATGAAAAAAACTCTGCTCTCAATATCGACTACTATCATTCTTGCGGCCACAAGTCTGCACGGCCAAACGATCGCATCTTTCCAAGAAACTGGAGCTGGTGGTGATCTGTCCGGTCTCTACCCGATCGACTTTATTAACGATTCGATCACCGGAATCACACTAACAGCGGACTCCAATTTGGACACCGCGACCTTGGCTTTGGGATCCGGGGCTACCGCCGGAACTGCCGGCGGATCTTTGGGTTTTGCCAGCCTAACTACACCGACACTTAGCGATGCAATCTCGGGTAATATTTACCAAAGCTTTACCCTCACCCCATCGGCTGGGTTTTTGCTCAATATCTCTGGTGTAACCTTCAATTCTGATGCCAGCAGTGGGACTTCGACATTCAACTTTGATCTTCTGAGCTCGGTGACGGGCTTTACTGAATTTGACAGTCTCGGAACCGTTTCAGTCGTCAATGGCGCCGCTGCGAGCACGACTATCGACACAAGTGCCATTGGAGCTCTGCAAGGAGTCACTTCTACCCTCGAATTTCGTATTTACGCCAATCGCTCGAACGGAACTGGAACTTCAGCTTACTACGCTGACGATGGCGTCAACGGTGGACTGTTCTCAATTAACGGCACTGTCGAACCAGTCCCCGAACCCAGCACCTATGCAATGCTGGCACTCGCTGCCGCGGGGCTCGGCGCACACATCATCCGCCGCCGACGCCGCTAGTAAAGCTATCCGCGATACTTCACAAAACGCCCGCTTCGGCGGGCG
>CAYQMP010000223.1:0-3832 GCA_964418615.1 uncultured Chthoniobacter sp.
TCCGAGCACCCCGGCACCACGCACGGCTGCTCCCTGATCCATCGCAGGTACTTGGGATCATCGCCGGGCTTAGGTCGGCGGGGCTTGCGCGTGATGGGTGATCTCTTCATGCCGCCTCCTTGAGAGCGTCCACGAACGCGATGCGCTCGCCAATCCAACGCATGACCGGCACTGCCATCGAGTTACCGAGAGCCTTATAGCGCGGGCCGTCTGCGGCTGGTTTGCCGCGGTAGGGGACGAGCGTGTAGTTGTCGGGGAAGCCGAGCGCCCGCTCGATTTCGACTGGCTGCATGAGCCGCCCTATTGCGGCAATGCTGTCAAAGGTTGATTCCGTACCCGAACCAAAGCTGGCGGTAATGGTGAACGCCCCCTGGCGATGTGATGCCTCGTGAGGCCCCTGAAGCGCCTCTGGCTCAAGTAGTACCGCTCCGGCACGCTTCCAGTCAGAATGCGCGACCAGGAAAAGGCGCTCCCGTGGTGAACAGCCGAAGCTGAAAGCGTCAAGCACTCGCCAGGCGACGCGATACCCGAGTTTCCCCAGCGCCCCGAGAATGGTTCCAAACGTCCGTCCGCCGTCATCCGACAGGACGCCGGGGACGTTCTCCCAGACCACCCAGCGGGGAAGAAGGCGTTGCACCAGGCGAAGCCATTCAAGCGTGAGGTTGCCGCGCGGGTCATCCAGTCCAAGGCGCTTTCCGGCGACGGAGAAAGATTGGCAGGGGGTTCCCCCCACGAGAAGGTCGATTGAGCCGGCGTCGCCGGGTTGGATTCGGGTAAAGTCACCAAAATTCGGTACCCCTGGATAGTGATGCGCCAACACAGCGCTCGGAAACTTGTCGATCTCGGCAAACCACGCAGGCCTCCAACCGAGCGGATGCCAGGCGACCGTGGCGGCTTCGATGCCGGAGCAGATCGAGCCGTAAGTCATGGCTTCGGCTCCTCGGGCATGGTCATGAGGCGGGCGAGGCGGCAGCCGTCGCGGTGCGGCGGCCTGCCCGTGTTGTCAATTTCTGCCACGCAGCATGGGCAGTAGTAACTCTCCGCAATGTCGTTTGGGTCGGTGTTCTCCGACTCCAAATCCAGGATCAGTTTCACCCGCTTGTACGCCTCCACCTTCCAGAACTCCGCGCGCTCCCGTTCTGCCTTCGCCTCCGCCGCGCTACGCGATTCGAGCAGTTCGAGTTGCTCGATCTTCTCGTTGAGCCGCGCATTCTCGGCCTTTTGCGCGAGATATTCGGCGATCTTGTCGTCGAGCGTGGCGATCTCTACCTGCATCTCAAGATTCATGCGCTCAATGCGCTCGCGTAGCTTGGCGTTCTCGGCCTCCAGGTCCGCCATCCGTTTCATCGCATTGGGCATCGCCTCCTGGATGCGCTTTTCCCTTGCAACACTCATTCCGCACCTCCGGGCCAGACCACCATAAAACCGTCCGGCTCGACCGTCTCGCCGGTGTCGAGCAATACGTGGTTGCCGGCGAATCGCCCCGTCCGGCCCGCCGCGTCGATCACGCGCGCCGGCAGGTCGGGATAGTGCCGCGCCTCGCCGAGGCTCTTGATCGTCAGTTTCTTGCCGCGCTTGGGGTTGGGGTTGCTCATATCTACCTACGAATCTTCTATCCCAAAACTTCATCGCTCGGGTTGTTGTTCCAGTGCTCAGCGTTCGAGAAAAATGAGACTGGTTCATTGAGTTCGTGAAGCTGTTCTTCGTAGACTTTGATCCAGCGCCCTCCAAACGTGCTCACGGAGACTGTTAAAAGCCCGTTGATGTTGCGGACATGCAACTCAGTGATTTCAAACATCGGTTTCTCCTTTACTGCGTTAACGTAACCACTCGCGCCGTAGTAGTGGCGCATAAATCGTTCGTTTGGCATCACATCGTCCTCCCTTCTGCCAACTTGGCGATTTGAGCCCCTAAGAGGCGTCCATCCTCGCTACCGGCCCCCAACCCCAGGCTCGGCTCTGCGAACGCGCTGTAGGCCCTGTATGCCGCCAAAAAGTCACGTCTGACGAACGCTGCCTCCCGCTCTTCCCGGCTTACGTACCGCTTCCACCCTCCAACGGCGTTCAAGGCGTGCTGCGTCCGGGGCTCCAATTCAGGGAATCGTTTCCAGCGCGGCTCGCCCGTTTTCGGATCGAGCCCGCGAAACACCGGCAACCGCTCGGCTCCCCACTCGCTCACCAGCTTGTCCAGCGCTGCTAGTGCGCGCTCGGCTTCGATGTCGCCAGCGGATTCCTCGAAGCGCTCAGCGATTTTCCGAATGTGCGCCGGAGTCGGAAACGCCGTGCATTCCTTTGCGGCCTGCGCCAACGCCCGGCTCAGCACGTTTTCATCGAGATCCTCCAACAATCGGAAGTAGAGTTTGACTTGATCGGGGTCCGTCGTCTCGCCGTAGGTCGGGTAAATCTTCCGATAGCCACGAAGGGCCGTCGCTATCATCACACTCTTCGGCGAGGGCCTGGAGGAAGGCCGCGTCGTCCGCTTCTGCCCGCTGCTGTTGCTTTGTTCGTCCATCGTGTGCTCCTTGCTTTGGCATCCTGTTGCGGCCTTCGGCTTTGTCGCGCCGATGCCAGTTGAGAATCGTTGGGTAAGCCTTGTACTTGCGGCGCTTTTTGTCGGTAGGATCTTGCTCGATGTAGGTATCAAGCGCCTCGATGTACGTCTCAGCCAGATCCGCACCTAGCCTGCCGATCAATTTCTCCCGCTCGTGATCGGAGAGAACAACATTTCCAAATTCACCGTACGCGCGCGCATTCTTTCCACCGTCTCCTTCCGTATCAACCGTATCAACCGTATCAACCCGTATCCCAGGCCCTGAAGTCTCTTGTTTTGAACGATTTCTGGGCGGTGCTGTCACGTTTTTCGCGCCTGCTGTCCCGGTGCTGTCCCGCTGCTGTCCCGTTTTTTGCTTGTGCTGTCCCGGTGCTGTCCCGGTGCTGTCCCGCTGCTGTCCCTCTGGCGTGACAGCAGAAGTGCTGAATTTGACAACCGTGAAGGTGCTTTGGGCGTGCTGATTGGGCGCAGTCTCGACAACCAAGTAACGGCTCATCCCTTCCACGACGCGAGACAGCTTTGTCCGGCTCCACCCGAGATCAACTGCGATGTCTCGAAACGTGCCAGCAAATTGCCCAGCCTTCTGGCCAACATTACGAGCACGCAGCACGGCGTACATAAACAACTTCGCTTCGGCATCAGACATGCCCGCCAAGTGGTCGAGTAAGCCTCGTCTCAGTCGCGCAAAGCCAGCAGTTGACTTCACGAGTGCACCTTCCCGTGAAACTTCGCATGGCAGTTACGACACAACACCGTCAGGTCATCCAGGTCCTCGTCTCCAAGACGTTCATAGGTACGATGGTGGATGTCTATCTGGCGCTGTTCCGCACTGCAAAGCTGGCAACTTGCGCCAGCGATTTCGAGTTTGGTGTAACGCATAAAGCGCCACCATGGCGTCTTCAGGTAGTCCCGGTAGTCAAGAGCTCGAAGTCGGCGCACCGCATAGCCACGATCGACCACGCCCTCCGTAATCACGCGCAGTTCTTGGGGGGATGGGCGTAAGCAGAATACCTTCGGTGCATAGGTAAGTACCGACCACATGCCCTCCTGATCCAGTGGATCTAGCGTTTCAAAGTATTCACGCACAAGATCAGTCGTCATTGCGATACTGGGAGGAAACGCTTCCACGTATCCATACAGCCCAAGCGCCACTACATGATGCTTGCTCAATTGGCTCACATCGCCACCAACAGCGCGCCAACTTGGTATCCCAGCGATCCGCCGTCCCATCACTCTCCTCCCTTCCGTGGCCGCCCCCAATCCCTCGGAGGACCTTCGGTGA
>CAYQMP010000224.1:0-3828 GCA_964418615.1 uncultured Chthoniobacter sp.
AACCGGTTGCGGCGGGGGCGTTGCGCGTCAACAATACGTGCTGTTGTCATCGTTTCTGGTGTGCCGGCCGCGGACCTCCAATTGTGACGACACTACGTAATGTCGATGTTGGTCGCGGCCGGGAAAAAACACGCCCGTGACACGCCCACTCACTTTCTGCGCTGCGCTTTGCGCCGTCTTGTTATTCACTCCGCGCGCCCGCGCGCAGGACCTCTACGTCGGTTCAAATTCCTCCGGCGTGACGACCAATTTCACCTCGGGGACCAACGCTTACGTGAACACCTACATCGGATTAGATCCGGGCGCCAATGCCAACACGCTCAATGTCCTCAACACGAATACCCTGCTGACCAACAGCGGCAACGTCTATGTCGGCGACGCCGGCATGAGCAACCGCCTCACGGTGGCCGACGGCGGTTCGGTTTCCGCCGCCGCCTTGCTTTCTGTCGGCAACATCGGCAACGGCAACAGCGTGGTCATCACCAATGGCGGACGGATCACCAGTGCTGGCGGTGAGATCGGCATACAGTCCTCCAACAACAGCGTGCTGGTCACGGGAAGCAACTCGGTGTGGACCAACAGTGGTTCACTCGCTGTCGGCATTTACCCAAGCAGCGGCAACAGCCTCGTCACCTCCAACGCCGGCACGGTGGCTAATAATATCGGCTACATCGGCTTCGCGAACAGGGCCTCCAACAACAGCGTGCTGGTCACCGAGACGAACTCGCTCTGGACCAACAGTTCGGATCTCTATGTCGGCTACGAAGGCAGCGGCAACAGGCTGGCCATTTCCATCGGCGGCACGGTGGCCAATACCGACGGCTACGTCGGGGGCCGGGCCAGTTCCTCGAACAACAGCGTTGTTGTGGCCGGTGATGGGTCACGCTTGCAGGTCATCGAAGATGGTTCGCTCTGGGTCAGCAGCAGCCGGCTGTATGTCGGCTACGAAGGCAGCGGCAACAGCCTGGTCATCTCCAATGGCGGCGCGGTAGCGAACGGCTTTGGCCGAAAGGACGAATTCGGCTTTGGCTACATAGGCTTCACGAATACCGCTGCCAACAACAGCGTGCTGGTCACGGGAACGAACTCGTTCTGGTCCATCAACAGTTCTCTATATGTGGGCTACCAAGGCAGCGGCAACAGCCTGGTCATCTCCAACGGCGGCGAGGTAGCGAGCTTCATCGATGGCTACATCGGCGAGTTCCCGTCCTCCTCCAACAACAGCGTGCTGGTCACGGGGATGAATTCAACGTGGACCAACGGACAAAGCCTTATTGTCGGCAACTCCGGCAGCGGCAACAGTCTCACCGTGGCCGATGGCGGCACGGTTGGCACACCCTACATCGACATCGCACGCCTCGCCGGTTCCTCCGGCACCCTGAACATCGGCCGCTTTGGGACGAACGACGCAGCGGGCACGATCATAGCCTTCTTCATCGATTTCGGTTCGGGCACCGGTGCGATCAACTTCAACCAGCGCGACGCCACCACGATCACTTCCGCGATCAGCGGTGCCGGCACGATCAATCAACTGGGCGCGGGCACCACGACCCTCTCCGGCAGCAACACCTACAGCGGCGTGACCACCGTCGGTGCCGGTGCGTTGCTTGTTAATGGCGACCAATCTGGAGCCACCAACAACGTGCTGGTCGCGAGCAGTTCCAAGTTCGGCGGCCGCGGCAGCATCGGCGGCGACACCTACATCGCCGGAACGCACAGTCCCGGCAACAGTCCCGGCGTGCAGACCTTCCTCGCCGATCTGACCTACAGTAACACGGCCGTTTTCCTCTGGGAGTTGACGCAGAACGCCGATGCGACCGCTCAACGCGGCATCGCCTTCGACGGCGTGGATGTGCAGGGCACGCTGACCATCGAGGCCGGAGCGGGCAGCACGCTCGTCTTCGATGCCGCCGGGTCGGCCGTCGACTGGGACGATGCTTTCTGGGGCAGCGACCGGGTGTGGCTGGTCTTCAGCAACATCAACGCGCCCACGCTGGGTGCCTCCGAGGTGTTCTCCGTTTCCTCCACGTATCTGGACTCCAACGCCAACGCCCTGGTCGCTCAGCGTCCCGGCGCGGCTTTCACCTGGAGCACAGCGGCGAACGACGTCTACCTCAACTATCAAAGTGTCCCCGAGCCCTCCACTTATGCGTTGGTGCTACTGGGAGCGGGCGCGGCGCTTCTCTGGCAGCGCCGGAGGCGTTCCCTTTAGCTGATCTTCGGTCGCCGCAATCGCACTCAGGTTTGCCTCCGGCTCTCAACGCTCTTTCTAGGATAACTCGTGGTTGCCGCTGGCGGGTGGCAAGACTGAATTGCCCGCATGAACGATCTGATTTTCGAGGTCACCCAAGAGTCGGACGGAGGCCTCGTGGCCGAGTGCCTTACCGAGCCGATTGTTACGCAAGGGGATTCTTGGGATGAGTTGCGGGAAGCGGCGAATGAAGCTGTTCGCGGATACTTTTTCGATGCTCCGGAGAAGTTACCGGCCCGCATTCGCTTGCATCTGGTTCGCGACGAAAGCTTCGCCTTGGCCTGAGGCATGAAGCTTCCGAGGGACCTGTCCGGCGCAGCCGCGGAACGGGTGTTTTCTTTCGGGGCGGCGCTTTGTCTAAACGAAGTCCGTGGACCCGCACATCGTGCGAAAATGCTCGAGTAGTCCGCGCCTCTGCAGTTCTGCGGTCAACACCTCTTTGTCGATCAAGTCCCCGGAAAGCTCGATCATACGGCGGATGTCGCGCACGTGTTTCTCGCCGCCTCCTTCCGCGTGGTAGGCCGTCTTCCAAACCATGACATATTCCGGCGGCGCGTAGTGGATTTCGCCGTGGGCGTGCGCGGCGGTTTTGCGGTGTGCCCAGGCCCACGCGAAAAACGGGTCGTTCTGCGAGGGATAGAAGTCGGCTTTCAATCCCGTCGGCACATGCACCACATTGAAATGCGCGCGGCATTCGCGGCGGTTCTCCGCGTGCAGAACGGCAGCAGGCGGGCAGTAGAAATCCGGCTCCGGGTAGAGCGAGGGCAGCGCGGCCAAAGTCTCGTCGCCCAGCACCACGGCCAGGTCGATATCGATGGTCAGTCGCGGTTCGCTATAGATCATGGCGCCGACCGAACCGGCGACAAGATAGTGTGCGCCGCTCCGGTGGAGAGGGGCGGCGAAGATTTCGACGAGATCAGGTTCGGGCACGGGCGAGTTCGCGGGCGAGTTCCTGCTCGATCTGTTGCGGCGACCAATCCGGATGACGCAGGGCGAGCCCGGCGCGGCGCGTCTCGCGGGCTGTGCGCAAAAGCCCTTTGGCCACGTCCCATTTCTCCGAGGGAGACATGGCGCGCAGGCGTTCTGCTTGCAGCGGATGGAGCGGCTCGAGTATCACGCGCCAACTATCCGGCGGCTCCACGGTGCTGGCAAGCACCTTGCCGCGCGGCGCGGTCGGATGGGGCAAATACCGTTGCCATCCCCGTCTTCACCGGGTCAGCGCGGATCGTCTGTCATGGCAAGTCCCAAAAGATTTTGGACATATGCCAAACCCGAAAGGGATCTGGACCATTGGACAAGGTTCTGAGGGTAGGGACACGCGGCTCGCGTGTCCGTTTGGAATCGAGCGGACGGCTGAGCCAGCCGTCCCTACCGTAGGTGGCGAAAAGTTAAAAAACTTTTCGTGGTTGGTATCAGACTTTGTTGCCTCAGGTAGGGACGAGCGGCCCCTACCGGGCGAGAAGTTTTGTTAAGTCCAAAATCTTTTGGGAACTGGTGTTAGGCATGGACCGGAACGTCTACCTGGGCGGACTCGACAACTTCACCTTCGCGGCGCCATTGCTCGGCTTCGAGTTCGG
>CAYQMP010000225.1:0-3816 GCA_964418615.1 uncultured Chthoniobacter sp.
TTCGCCGTCGATGTGGCCGACCCGTGCAGCGGCATCCGTTCGCTCTTCGCCCTCATGATGGTCTCCGCCCTCTACGGCTACATCGCGATGGACAAGCCTTGGCAAAAGTGGGTCGTCTTTCTTTCCTCCATCCCGCTCGCCGTGGCCGGCAACTTCGCCCGCATCATCATGCTCACGCTGGGCACCATCGCCCTCGGACCCGAGGTGGCCATCGGGTCCATCGAGGAGCCGACCACCTTCCACATGCTCTCCGGTTTCCTCGTCTTCGCCGTCGCACTCGGCGGCATGCTCGGCGTCGGATGGCTGCTGCAACGTTTCACGCCGCGGACTGAACCAAATACATGAAGCGCGCTTTCCTAATCCCCTGGTGGCGCACCGCCGCCATCGTTGTCTTGCCGGCTCTGACCATCTGGCTTTGCCGCGAGAGCGCGCCGCCGAACATCGCTCCGGAGGCCGGTGTGGTCATGGATCTGCCCACCTTGGTCGGCGAATACTGGGGCACAAGCGAACCGGTCTCGCCGAGCGAACTCGCCCTCCTTCCGGCCGACACCGAGTTCGAGAAAAAAATCTACCAAGATCTGAGCGGCAACTCGCTCACCGCACAGGTCGTTTTGAGCGGCGGCGAAAAACGCAGCATCCACCGCCCCGAGGTTTGCCTGCCCGGACAAGGCTGGTCGATCCAGTCGGGCGAAGTCGTTCCCATCACCTTGGCCAACGGACGCACCCTCGACGTGATGAAGCTCACCCTTAACCGCGAGATCGAGACTGCGCCGGGCGAGCGCAAGAACCTGAAGAGCTATTTTCTCTATTGGTTTGTCGGCAAGGACACCACCACGCCCTACCACTGGGTCCGCTTGGCCAAAACGAACTGGGATATGGTGACGAAAAAACTCCAGCACCGCTGGGCCTACGTCATCGTCAGCGCGCCCGTCCTCGAAGGATTCAAACCCGGCGCCAAGACCGACCAGCAGACGCTCGACATGCTCAAAGACTTCATCCGCCAATCGGTGCCGAAGTTCCAGCTCTCCGAGATGCCGCAGGACGAACGTCCGCAGTCCTGACCCGCGCCGCGCGCAAACGCTCCACCCGCAGCACGCACCCGCGACTGCCCCCCAGCGCCTCCACGCGCCCCGTCACTTCGACCACCGGCCACCGCGCCAACACCCCGCCGCATTTCCGGTAAACGTCCGCGAAAATCTCGCACTCGAGGATATCCGTGCGATCGCAAATGCTGATGAATTTCATGGCCCGTCCATCCGACTGGTGGTGCAAACGTTGCGCCACGACCAGACCACACGTTGTGACGCGTCCGCCGGCATGGTTCCGCACCTCCCCGACCGGACAATATGTCTCCCACGCGACCTCCGGAAAAAGTTTCACCGGATGACCGGTGACCGGAAAGCCGAGCAATTCCATTTCGTCGCGCAATCTCTCCAGCCGCCCCGGTTCCGTCCGCCCCGTCGGCGGCAACGCGCCCCGTGTCTCCAAAAGCAACCCCTGCCCCGCCGCCCAAGGAGCCAGCGCCCGCAACTCCCAAAACATCTCCGTTCGCGAAGCCCCGAATCCATCAAACGCTCCCGCCCGCAACAGAGCCATCGCTTCATCCGTTTGCGGTGCCCCCCGCCGCCAGAAATCGGCCAGCGACGCAAACGGCCGCGCCCCTTCGATCCTCTCGAGCAAGCCCTCCGACACTCCTTTGATCATGCACAAAGGCACTTTGATCACCTCACCTCCTTGGTAGGGACGGCTGGCCCAGCCGTCCGCTGCCTTCCTCACCGCAAACCGCCAGACCTCCCCGTTCACCTCGGGCCCCGCAAACCCAATCCCCAACCGCCGCGCCTCGATCGTGTAAAACAACCGCGAGTAAAACCCCTTCCCGTGGGTCAGCACGGACGCCAGAAACTCCGCCGGATGGTAACGCTTCAACTGCGCCGCCTCGTACGCCTCCAACCCGTAAGCCGTCGAATGCGCCCGGCAGAACGCGTAGCCGCGGAATTGCATGAGCAAATCCCACACCGCGCCGATCTCGTCCTCGTTCCGTCCTTTCCTCCGCGCCGCCGCCGCGAACTCCCCGCGCCATTCTTCCACATTGGCCATGCGGTTTTTCACCAGCATCCTTCGTAAAATATCCGCCCGGCCCGCATCCCACCCGGCGAACACCTCGCAGATTTGCAGCACATGTTCCTCGTAGGCCACCACGCCGTAGGTGGAACGCAACACCGTTTCCAAACTCGGATGCGCATAGCGCACCGGTTCAACACCCCGCGCCCGTCGGGCGAACTGCTCCTTGCGCAGGCTGTTGGCCGCGCCCGGACGGATCACCGAAACAATGGCGATCAATTGGTCGATAGCCCGCACGCCTGACATGCGCGCCAGCGATGTCATAGCCGGACTCTCGATATGATGCGCCCCGCGTGCCTCGCCGTCGGCGATCATTTGCCACACATGCGGGTCGTCCCAACGTCCCGGCTGCGGCGGCTCGATCCCGCGGACCCGCAATGCCTCCCGCGTGTCGCGGAGCACGGAAAGTCCGCCCTGCGCCAGAATGTCGAGTTTGACCAAACCCATCGCTTCAACCGCTTCCATGTCGAACTGCGTGGTGGCGCGTCCGCTTGCGCTGGTGAAGAGCGGGGTCAATTCACCCACCGGCTCCCGCGAAATGACCACGCCGCACGGATGCATTTTGGCGTGGCGCGGAAAGCCGTCCAACCGCGCGGCCAGTTTCAACGCCGCCTGATACGGATTCTCCTCCCACGTCAACCCGCGCGCTTCCACGCTGTCCTGCGCCGCCGCTTCGACATGGCGGGCCGACGTTTGCGGAAGTTTTTCCGTCATCCGCCGGATCTGGAATTCCGACACCCCCAGCGCCTTGGCGATATCGGCGAAGGCCGAGCGTCCCTGATACGTGTTGAACCCGCCGACCACCGCCGCATGGTGCGGTCCATAACGCTCGAAAACCAAATCGACCACCTCGTCGCGCCGGTCGTGCGGGAAATCGATGTCGATATCCGGCAGCTTCTGCAGCTTCATCCGCTCGGGATTGAGAAAGCGCCGGAAATACAACTCGAAACGCACCGGACAGACCGAGCTTATGCCGAGGCAGTAGCAGACCAATGAATCGGCCGCACTTCCCCGCGTGATCCACTCGATGCCCCGTTCCGCGCAGCGCTGGAGCAATTCCCAGACGACGAGAAAGTATTCCTCGTACCCCACCTCGGCGATGATGCGCAGTTCCTCTTCGATCTGGAGTCGCACGCCGGCGGCCGGTATCACCCCGTAGCGGCGCCGCATTCCTTCCCGCGCGAGGCGCCCGAGAAACTCCCGAGGCGACGAACCATCCGGCGGGATGAAGCGCGGAAATTTCAACCCGCCGATAGGCAAAACGAACTCACACCGCTCCGCGATTTCCTCCGCATCGCGGAGCATTCCCGGTGAACTTTCCATTTCCCGCGTCCATGCAAAATCCCCCCGCCGCTTGTCCGCATGCGGCTGACCGGCCAGCGACAGCGTCCGGATGCTCTGCAGCACCTCGTAAAATTTCGCATCCCGCGCCGACGCATAGCGGATTTCCGGAAACACCGAAACCGGACGCAGGATCAACCCCTGCAACTTCTCCCCCGGGGGGCACGGGCGTCCCGCCCGTGTTCGTCCGCTCTCCACTCTTTCCACGTCACTCAACAACCCGCACAAATTCCGGTAACCCTCCGCGTTTTCCACATAGGCGAGATACGGAATCCCGCGCACTTTCACTTCCGCGGCCACGAGCGGTTTGATCCCTGCTTCTTTCGCCGACTCACAAAACGCCACCGCCCCGTG
>CAYQMP010000226.1:0-1478 GCA_964418615.1 uncultured Chthoniobacter sp.
GACGTCGAGCACGCGGTCAAGTGTGCGCGCGGCATTGCCGGTGTGCAGTGTGCCGAGCACGAGGTGGCCGGTTTCCGATGCGGTGATGGCTAGCGAGATGGTTTCCAGATCGCGCATTTCGCCGACCATGATGACATCCGGATCTTCACGCAGTGCACCGCGCAAAGCGGCGCCGAATGAATCGGTATGGGTGTGCACTTCGCGCTGGTTGACCTGACAGCCCTGCGGAGTGAAAAGGTATTCGATCGGATCTTCCAGCGTGATGATGTGCTCGCGGCGCGTGCGGTTCACTTCCTCGACCAGCGCGGCCAGCGTGGTGCTTTTGCCGCTGCCGACCGAACCGGTGACGAGGACGAGTCCGTTCTGGTATTGGGTGAGCAGCTTGAGCTGCGGGGGCAGGCCCAGCTCATCCATGGTCCGCACATGCGTCTGGATGATGCGGAAGACGAGGTCATAGCCGAGTCGGTGACGCACCACGCTGGTGCGGTAACGTCCGTCGGCGTTCGAGTAGGCGAAATCGACATCACCGCGTTCCTCGAGCAATTTTTTCTGCGCGTCATTGAGGAATCCCATGGCCAGCCGCTCCGTGTCGGCTGCGCTCAACTTGTCGGCCTGCAGCCAGATCGGCTCGAGCGTTCCGAAGCGGCGCCAGGTGGGTTGCACATTGACGCTGAGATGGATGTCGGACGCCCCGGATTCCTTGCCGATGGCCAAGTATTGGTCCACATGCGCGAGGGCGTGGACGGACGACGGATTTTCCTCGACGACCTCGACGGTCGATGTGGCGGGGGAGTCGGACACGGTGTCCGGAAAGTTCTAATTCTTGCGGCCCGATCGCAAACTCAAAAAGAGCGGCACAAGCTGGGTCAATGCCGCCGGCAGCAGCTTGAGCAGCACGGGAACCCAGTAAGCCGCGCCCTGTGCCGGGCCGGCAGCGCCTTTTATCCTTGGTTGTCCCGCCGGCATGCGCAGCAGACGGGCGGCGGCAAAACCGGCAACCGAAGCACCCGGCAGCCACCATTTCCAATCACGGGCCACCTCATTGCGCAGTTGATTGAGCGGATTGGCGGCCACGGCAAGTTCGCGGACCTTGGACTGCAATTCGCTGCCGGCGGCATCCAGCTCGCGCAAATATTCCTCGCGGTTCATGAGAGTCTTTGCACCTCGCGACGCAGGGCTTCGCGGGTGCCGGGAAAGAGCGGCTTGACCGCACGGCCGCGCAGGACGAGCACGAGGATCACGGCCGCTACGATATGGAAAGCGCTCAAACCGAAAAGAGCCGCAACCCACCCGCCACCGAGCCATGCGACGAGAAGCATGGTCACCCCAAGCAGCAGAAAGAGGTAAGCAAAGACAGCGGCGACAACAGCTGCCACGGCCAAAGCACCCAGCAGGAGGGCTTGCGCCCCGGTTTCCCGCAGTTCCAGCCCGAACAGGCCGGTCAAGGCTTGCAGGAATCGGACGAGAGCAGATCCGAA
>CAYQMP010000226.1:1578-3803 GCA_964418615.1 uncultured Chthoniobacter sp.
CGCTCGCGGTATTCGCCGGCGCGCTGGTTGAAGGTGTCGCGCAAATCGCTGAATTTGGCGCTGGCGGCCTCCTTGAATTCGTTGGCCGCTTCCGTGGCGTGGGATTTGCCGCTCTTGAATTTCTCGGCGGCTTGTTTGGTGTCTTTTTCGCTCATGATTTTTTCCTTTCGTTTCCGTAATAAGATTCGCAGATGGGGCTCGGGCTGGCAAGTGCCCGGCATCGTTTTTCTTGAAGGAAACGTAACCATGGCGGACAAATTGCCCTTCATGACCGCCACCGACGCCCGCCAAGCCGACCATCTGACACCCGAACTGGTGGCGCGGGTCGAGGAAACCATCACCCACTACCCGGTTTCCAAGCGCAGCGCCTCGGTTCCGCTTCTCCACATCTGGCAAAACCACTTCGGCTACATCGACGACAGCGGGGTCGATTGGATCGCGCGAAAGTTGGATCTCGAACCGATCAATATCCTCGAGTTGGTCACTTTCTACCCGTGGTTCCGCCAGACCGCTCCCGGCAAAACGACCATCCGCGTTTGCCGCACCCTCTCCTGCGCCATGGCCGGGTCGTACGAGTTGCGCGAGGAACTCCTCCGCGCGGCCGGAGCCATGGATTCACCGGATCACGGCCACGGGGTGAACAGCCCGGATGGCAAATACACCATAGAATTTGTCGAATGTCTGGCCAGTTGCGGCAGCGCGCCGGTCGCATTGGTCGACGACAAACTGGTCGAAAAGCTCAAGCCTTCCGAGGCCGAAGCCGTCCTGCATGACACCGACCGCACCTACCGCAAAACCCTCCGTGCTCCGCACCCCGAGGAGAAACGCATGATTTTGAAAAATGTCGGGCGCGAAGACTATGACGCTTCGCTCGAATGCTACCTCCGCCACGGGGGCTACGAGTCGCTGAAAAAAGCGCTGAAGATGAAACCCGAGGAAGTCACCGCCGAGGTGAAAGCCTCCAACCTCCGCGGCCGCGGCGGAGCCGGTTTCCCCACCGGGGTGAAATGGGGTTTCATCAAACGCGAAGACGGCAAGCCGCACTACCTCGTGGTCAACGGCGACGAATCCGAACCCGGCACGTTCAAAGACCGCTACATCCTCCACGAGGATCCGCACCAGCTGCTCGAGGGCATGATGATCGCCGCGTGGGCGCTCAACGTACACCTCAGCTACATCTACATCCGCTGCGAGTTCCCCGAGGCCGCCCGCATCGTGGAGAAAGCCATCGCCGAGGCGCGTGCCGCCGGCTTCATCGGCAAGGACGTCTGCGGCAGCGGATTCGACTGCGACATCTTCGTCCACCAGGGCGCCGGCGCCTACATCTGCGGCGAGGAAACCAGTCTGCTCGAATCGCTCGAGGGCAAACGCCCCTACCCCCGCATCAAACCGCCCTACTTCCCCGCCGTCTTCGGCCTCTACAACTGCCCGACCATCGTCAACAACGTGGAGTCCCTTTGCCACGTGAAGCACATCATCGCCATGGGCGCGGCGGAATTCGCCAAGCTCGGCTCGCCCGGCGACGGCGGCACCCGCACGCTCTGCGTCAGCGGCGACGTGCAAAACCCGGGCTATTACGAGCTGGGGTGCGGACAAGTCACCGTCGGCCAGTTGATCAACAACATCTGTGGCGGACTCAAACCGGGGCGCCAGCTCAAAGCGATCATTCCCGGCGGCAGTTCGGCCAAGGTGCTTCGCGCCGGGGAGAAATACAAAATGAAGCGCAAGGCCGCGGACGGATCCGAGGAGACAGTCGAAGTCGACTTGATGGATCTCGTCCTCGACGCCAATTCGCTTGCCGCCGCCGGTTCCATGATCGGCAGTGCGGGCGTCATGATCCTCGACGACTCGCGCGACATGCTCTGGGTGCTGAACAACATCAACGATTTCTACGCCCACGAAAGCTGCGGCCAGTGCACCCCGTGCCGCGAGGGCAGCCTGTGGATGTCGAAAGTCACCACGCGCATGCTCAACGGCGACGTCAAACCGACCGACGCCAACCAGCTCGTCGGCATCGCCGACCACATCGCCGGCCGCACGGTCTGCGCCTTCGGCGAAGCCTGCTCCTGGCCGACGCAAAGTTTCGTCGCCAAATTCCGCGAGGAATTCGAACCGCGGACCGCCGGCACGAATGGCAACGGCGCAAACGGGCACTGATACCAAGTCCCGAAAGACTTCAGCCTCTACCAACGCAGGTAGGGACGAGCGGCTCGCTCGTCCGCTCC
>CAYQMP010000227.1:0-1159 GCA_964418615.1 uncultured Chthoniobacter sp.
TCGCTCGTCCGCTCTCTTTCCAATGGACGAGCGAGCCGCTCGTCCCTGCCTCACGCAGCTCACGCCGCCACCCGTGCGGGCGCAGCCGGCACATGGCACGGGGCCGCGCCAACCACGTGGAGGAACTGCAGCGACTGACGCCGCCCGAAAGCGCGGCGCATGCGTTTGAGGGCCTCGTCTTGGATCTGCCGCACGCGCTCGCGGGTGCAGCCCAGTTCGACGCCGATTTCTTCCAGCGTCATGGCACGGCAACCTTCGAGTCCGAATCGCCGCGCGACCACCGCGCGCTCCCGCGATTTGAGCGTGTCGAGCAGTTCCGCCGCTTCGATGCCGAGGTCCTTTCCGCTCAAAGCCGCGAGCGGATCCTCCGCACTTTCGTCGACCAGCAGACTGCCCAGCGTCGTCCCGCCGTCCTCCGAGACCACCGCATCCATCGAGGCCGGACGCGCGCTCACGCTTTTCAAATGCTGCACCGAGGCAGCTTCCATGCCCAACTCCTCGGCCAATTCCTCGTCGGTCGGCTCGCGCCCCATTGCTCCGGCCATCCCGTGCGCCACGCGCCGCAGCTTGGCCAGCTTGCTCATGGCCAGCGGGGTCAGGCGGATGGCATGGGATTGCTCGGCCAAAGCACGATGGATGGCCTGACGAATCCACCATGAAGCGTAGCTGCTGAACTTGCTGCCCTTGTGCGGACGGAATTTTTCCACCGCCTTGATCAGCCCGAGATTCCCCTCCGAAATCAGGTCCGCCAACGGCAACCCGAAGTGGCTGAACTCCGCCGCGATGCGCGCCACCAGGCGAAGGTTGGCCGTGATCATCCGATTACGAGCCTCCTCGCACCCCGCCTGCACACGGAGCGACAGTTCCACCTCCTCCTCCGCCGTAAGGAGCGGGATCTTGCCGATCTCGTGGAAGTAATTGGGGAGCATGTCTGGGGTTCGGTGTTTCGGTGTTTCAGTGGGGCAGTGTTTCGGTTTTCTGTCTCCTGTTTCCCGTCTCCTGTCTCCTGCGTTTCGGCGCGGTCTTTCAGCTTTTCAGCCTTTCAGCGTTTCGACTTCGGACCATACGTGCCACGAAACCCCACCCGCTCCAACCGGCGAAATGTGAATTTTCCGACACATGCCCGCGCTTGTTGACGAAGCATAATCCGTGCCGGAAA
>CAYQMP010000227.1:1259-3798 GCA_964418615.1 uncultured Chthoniobacter sp.
CCGCTCGTCCCTGCCTCGGGCATCAAAACCTAAGATCGGTCGGGACTTGGTAGAACATCCTGCCGCAACACATCCAAGACCGTGCCGTCGGCCGCCACGGACCGCAGATGCCGCGACTGAGGCTCGAGGACAACTTCGTGAAAATGATGCACTCCGGCGGCTTTCCGCAGGTAAGGACGCTCGCTCCTCACCTCACGCGTCCCCACGCCCCACGCTCCGTCGCCCGCGTAAACCACGCCGGAAGGATCGATCACGCCGCCGCGCAATGGGTGCGTGATCTTGTAGGTATGGTCGTGATGCTCGAAGGCCAGACCGATCCCGTGGTCCTCGAAGAGCGGCACCCAGTGTTCGCGGATGGCGCGGGCGCTTCCACCGTCGTAATCGCGCACCGAGGGGTAGGCACCCACATGATACACGGGCAAGACATGCGGCCGGCCCTTTCGTTCGGCCAGCGCAGCCGCGAGCCACGCGGTCTGCTCGCCGGCGATCTCCGCCAAGTGACCCGTGTCGAGGAGAAGCAGACTCAGGTAGTCCCCCGCATCGAGCACCGTATAAGGCCGACCATCCTTGGCGGGAAAAAGCGCGAGATAGCAATCCGCCTTCCCGGTGTCCTTATTCACTTCATGGTTGCCCGGAGCAACAACCAGCGGCACCAAACGTCCATCGGCGGTCCGCAAATGACGATGCACCGATTGGAAAAAAGGCCACCAGCGTTCCGCCTTGTCCGGCTCTCCATCGCAGTAAGCCAGATCCCCTCCCCACACCGCAAAATCCGGATCACACGATGCGGCCAAACGGTTGACGCGGTCCATCACCTCGAAGTCCTTGCCCACATCGCCGCCCTGCACGAAGCGCAGCGCACGCTCCAGCTTCTCCGGCAGCGTGCGGAAGCTGTGGACCCTTCCCTCGCCCGCCACGATGAAGTGATAGAGCATGCCCGGGCGCAAGCCGGTCAACTCTGCCCGGTGCAGCGTCCAATCGGTGTGCGGAAAAGGCTCGCTGGTCCCCGCGGTCAGCTGCCACGCCGTCTCATCCGTGGAGCGGTAAAACACCGCCGGTTCCGGAGCATCGTTCCGGTCGCAGAGCCACGAGACCATCATGGTGGTCGTCGGATCATCACGCCAGGTGAGGTAGAGCGGACAAGTGCCGTCCGCCTCGACCGTCGGCACGCCCCGCACCAACCAGACGGCGGCCAGAGCCAACAGCGCCATCGCCAACCCAGGAACGAAGAAGCGCCATTTCATGGGCGCGTTATGACATCACGCCCGGCGATCTACTCAATGCACCAGTTGCAACAATTCCGCCATATGCGACAAATCCGTCACGAGCGTTCCCACGGTCCCCCGCTTGCAGGTGCCCAGAACGTCCTTGGATCGCGTCATCGCACGGTCGGCGGGCGTAGGGAGCGCAGCAGATCGAGGAGACGGCGCCGTTCGCGCCAGAAGATGAAGGCGACAACCGCAGCGGCGCCCCACACCACGGGCGCTTCGGGAATGGGCGCGAGTTCGCCGCTGACCAGCACCGCACCCTGCTCGTAGCCGGCGAACTGAATTTGGGCCAGTTGCGTGGAGTCCAGACCGCCGGTGCCGAAAAGAAGCTTGGTCACCTCGCTTTGCGTTTGCGCCACGCCTTGCCAGTTGCTGATGGTGAGCACGGCGTTGGTGGCCCAGTTGATGGCGACGCCGGAACTGTCGGCAAAGACGAGATTGCGGTCGCCCGAGGTGCCGAAGCCGCCGAGATCGATCGTGGAGCTCGCCGTGAGCGTCAGCGTGCCCATGGAGAGCGAGGAGTCCGCGTTGTAGTTGAGCACGTCGACGAGAAAGGTGCCACCGCCGAGAATGAGGTCCGACCCCGACGGCATGGCGTCGTCCACGGCGAGAACAAGAGTGCCGCCGTTGGTGATGATCGTCGGGCCATTGTAGGTCATCACATTGCTGAACACCGTGGTGCCGCCGTCGACGACAAAATCCGAATTGGCGCTGGCGCCGGAGATGACGCCGGTGAAGACGTTGGTGCCGCTGCCGGCGCGGGAGGTGAAGACCGTGCCGTCTTTCGAGACCCCGCCGGAGATAACCAACGCGCCTGCAGAGCTGTTGGACAGCACGCCGTTGCCCGCGCCGATGGTGATGGTATTGCCCAGCGTGCCCGCGGCGGTTACTTCGAGGACGGCGGCATTGGAAATGGTCAGCGCATTGGTTGCGTTGCCGAGGCGCGAGTTGCCGTCGATGCGCAAGGTCCCGCCGGCCACGGTCGTCTCACCGCTGTAGGTGTTCGCCCCGGAGAGCACGAGAGTTCCGTTGCCCGACTTGACCAAGCTGCCGCTGCCCGAGACGGCATTCGACATGGTGAAGGAGCCCGAGCGGGCGACGGAAAGGGTGGCGTTGTTGGTGATGGCACCGGCGACCGACCCGGTCGATCCGCCCTCGCCGAGTTGCAAGGTTCCCTCGCTGATCAATGTGCCGCCGCTGTAGGTATTGTCGGCGGCGAGAAGGAGAACGCCGGCGCCGGTTTTGGTCAGAGTTCGCGCACCGCCGGATTC
>CAYQMP010000228.1:0-3777 GCA_964418615.1 uncultured Chthoniobacter sp.
CAGCGGGGTGTCGAAGCGGAGCATTTCCTCGCTGCATCGCACGGGGTCGGCCAAGAAATCACCCGCTTTGCCGTGGTGCAGGAGCGCCTGCACGCCATTGCCCAGCGAGTGCACGGTGGCTTCGTGGCCGGCGTTGAGCAGGAGAATGGCCGTGGTGACCAGCTCGTCCTCGGTCAGGGCCGTGTTCTCATCGTCGCGAGCGGCGAGAAGTTGCGAGAGGAAATCCTCGCCGGGGTTCGCGTGGCGCTCGGCGAGGAGTCCGCGCATGTAATCGCTGAAAGCGATGGTCGCGGCAACGGCGCGGTCTTCCACGGCGCGATCCCGGCGGGCCTGATACATGGCGACCATGTCGTGGGACCACGCGAGGATCTGCGGCGCCATCTCGTCGGGGACGCCGAGGAAACGGGAAATGACCAAGACCGGAATCGGTTCGGCGAACGAGGCGATCAGATCGGTCGATCCCTGGCCGGCGAAGCGGTCGATGAGTTCGTGCGACAAACGTTCAACGTCAGGCCGGAGCCGCTCGATCTGGCGCGGAAGAAACGAGGGGTTGATGAACCCGCGCAGCCGGGTGTGCACGGGCGGTTCGAGTTCGAGCAGGGAGTGTTCCTCGAATCTTTGGAAGGGCGCAAGATGCTCGGAAGTTTCCGGCCAACCGAGTTCTTCGCGCGTGGCGAGATGGAGGATTTGCCGTCCGAAGCGGCGGTCGCGGAGGAGTGCGTTGACGTCCTCGTAGCCGGCGAAGCACCAGTGACCCAATTCTTTCCAGTGGAAGACCGGACACCGGGCGCGCAGTTCGGCGTAAAAGGGGTAGGGGTCTTGGACGAAATCCGGATCGCGCGGGTCGAGGGAGACGGACGGCTGGTCGATAGTCATGCGCGCCGCCGCCATTTGTCGAAGGCGACGAGGAGGTAGGCTGCCATGCCGGTGCCGAGGATGGGAAGCCAGGCTTGCCACGGCAGGGGCGTTGTCCCGAAGAGGTGGTTCATGACCGGCGCGTAGGTGAAGAGCAGTTGCGCGGCGGCCATCAGTCCGAGCCCGACGAAGATCCACGGATTGGAAAACCATCCGACAGCGCGCGGTGACCGGTCGAGCGAGCGGCAGCTGAGAAGGTAGAACATTTCCACGACGACAACCACGGCGGCTGCCGCGGTGCGGGCTTGCTCGATCGACGCTCCCTGTGCCCGCTGCCAGAGGAAAATGATCATGGCGGAGACAACGATGAACACCCCGACGAGGATGGTGCGCCAGACGAGGGCCGCGGAAAGAATGGAAGCCGCCGCGGGGCGCGGAGGATGATTCATGATATTTTTCTCCTTCGGTTCGAAGGCCAGCATGAGACCGAGGAAGATGGCGGTTGTCATGTTGATCCAAAGGATTTGCACGGCGGAAACGGGCAAGGGCATGGCGGCGGCCACCGCGGCAAGCACGATGAGTCCCTCCCCGAGATTGGTCGGCAGCGTCCAGGTGATGAATTTGGTCAGGTTGGCAAAAACGGTCCGGCCTTCCTCCACCGCGGCTTCGATCGAGGCAAAGTTGTCGTCGGTCAGCACCATGTCCGCGGCATCTTTGGCCACGTCCGTGCCGCTGCGACCCATGGCGATTCCGATGTTGGCCTGCTTGAGTGCGGGGGCATCGTTGACCCCGTCGCCGGTCATCGCGGTGATGTGTCCGCGTTCCTGCAGGGCTCGAACGAGGCGCAATTTCTGCTCGGGTGAGACGCGCGCGAAGACGTCGACCGACTCCACCAAGTCTGCCAATTGCGCATCCTCGGTGGCTTCGAGTTGCCGGCTTTCCACGGCCTCGGGTGGAGGGGCTTCTTCGCCGCGTCCGTCGAGATCCAGCTGGCGCGCGATGGCGGCGGCAGTGATCGGATGGTCGCCGGTGACCATTTTCACGCGGATGCCGGCCGAGCGGCAAAGGGCCACGGCTTCGCGCACGCCCTCGCGGGGCGGATCGATCATGCCCTGCAGACCGATGAGACGCACGGAACCGCGGAGTGCGTCGGTTTCCAGACGCTCGGTGCCGGCATCGGTGTCGGCGCAGGCGAAGGCGAGCACCCGGAGTCCCCGCTTGGCCATGCGGTGGGCGGCCTCATGCCACGCGTCTTGCTCGCCCCCGGCCAGTTGGGACAGGGCATCGAGGGAGCCTTTGAGGAAAATGCGGCGATGTTTTCCATCCGGCGTGTCGTGCAGCGTGGCCATGAATTGCCGCGACGACTCGAAGGGGATTTCGTCCACGCGAGGGAAATCCTCTTCCGCCTCGTCCGCGGCCAACCCGGCTTTGTGCGCGCTGACCAAGAGCGCGGCTTCGGTCGGGTCGCCCTTGATGGTCCACGCCGCTTCGCTCTCGTTGTAGGCGAGCGACGCATTGTTGCAGAGCGCACCGGCGAGCAGCGTCTCCCGCGCGTCGGCGGGAAGAGGATCGTCGCCGCCGACCGATCCGGTGGGATCGTATCCGGCGCCGGTCACTTCGAGGTCCGTGCCATCGGCGTAGACGGCCTGCACGGTCATTTCGTTTTCGGTCAGCGTGCCGGTTTTGTCCGAGCAGATGACATCCGTGCTGCCGAGGGTTTCCACCGCGGGGAGTTTGCGGATGATGGCCCGGCGGCGGCTCATGGCGGACACCCCGATGGCCAACATGATGGTGATGGCGGCGGGCAGCCCCTCTGGGATGGCTCCAACGATGAGGGCGATGGTGGCCATGAACATTTCATCGGCGGGCTCGCCGCGCCAAAGGCCGAGGGCAAAGGTCACTGCGCCCAGCGCGAGAATGGCGAGGAGAAGGTAATGGCTGAATTGGGCGATTTTCGTCGTCAGTGGCGTGGCCAATTTTTCCGTGGCGGCCATCAAGCCGGAGATGCGGCCCATCTCGGTGCGGTCGCCGGTGGCAATGACCACGCCGCGTCCGCGTCCGCGGGTCACGGATGTGCCGGCGAAAACAAGGCAGGCCCTGTCGCCGAGCGGTGCGTCGGGCGGCACCGGTTCCGTGTGTTTGGCCACGGCGACAGACTCCCCGGTCAGCGAAGCCTCGGCGGCGTGGAGGTCGCGGATGGAGACCAGGCGCAAATCGGCCGGAACTTTGTCCCCGGGTTCGAGCAGGACGAGGTCGCCGGTGACCAGTTCCTCGGCGGGCAGGCGGAACTTTTCGTCGCCGCGAATGACGGTGGCCTCGGCGACCATGGACCGGGCGAGCGCGGCGATGGCGTCGAGTGCTTTGCTCTCCTGCAGGTAGCCGACGATGGCGTTGATCAAGACCACGCCGAAAATGACCGAGGCATCAGTCCATTCTCCGAGCGCACCGGAGACGGCGGCGGCGGCGATGAGGATGTAAATGAGGGGTTGGTGGAATTGCTGGAGGAAGCGGACAAAGGCCGGGACGCTTCGCGCAGGGGTCAGCCGGTTGGGACCGTGGCGCTCGAGGCGCGCGGATGCCTCCGCGGGGTCGAGTCCGTGCTCGGTGTCGGTCGACAAGTCTGCGACGACTTCGGACAGGTCAGCGGCGTGCCATTTCACCACGTCCAACGTGGCGGACATCGCGGACCTGGGCAACCCGGATTGGTTGCGGGTTTGACCCCATGCGGGCATGATGGCGCGATGAAAGTCCTCTTTTTCGCACAACTTCGTGATGCGGCGGGAACCGCGGAGGCGGAGGTCGGGGCGGATCAAGTCGATGCGGCGCAATTGTGGGATGTGTTGCTCGCCCGCTGGCCCGGACTAGCGAGGCATCGGGCCGGCACGCGCTTGGCGCGCAACGGAGCGTATGCGGTTGCGGGGG
>CAYQMP010000229.1:0-3772 GCA_964418615.1 uncultured Chthoniobacter sp.
GAGCGTCGCTACAAGTTTTCGTCGAGGTGTAGCGGCGGTCTATGACCGTCGGTGCCTTTCACTGGAATGGTTCCGGCGGTCACAGACCGCCGCTACAAGATCCTTGGACCGGGCGGCTGGCCTCCGGGGATCAGGCCTGTTCGGCGGCGCGGCGTTTGCGGCGGAGGGCGGCCTCGGCGAGGAATTCTTCCTGCGCATCGAAAGGTTCGCCCTCGCGCGGGGCGGGGAGGTAGGTGCCGTCGGGTTGGAGGATGCGGGCTTTGACGTTGTCCTTGGCGAAGGTGTCGATGATTTCCTGGACGTGGGTTTTCATCGAGCCGCTTTCGATGGGGAAGACGGATTCGACGCGGTGGAAGAAGTTGCGCTCCATCCAGTCGGCGCTGCCGATGAAGTAGCGCGGGTCGCCGGCGTTTTCGAAGCGGTAGATGCGGCTGTGTTCGAGAAAGCGGCCGACGATGCTGCGCACCGTGATGTTTTCGCTCACTCCGGGAAGTCCGGGGCGCAGGGCGCAGATGCCGCGGACGAGGAGGTCGACTTTCACCCCGGCCCTCGATGCGCGGTAGAGCGCCTCGATGATTTCTTCCTGCACGAGCGCGTTGAGTTTGGCGAAGATCCCGGCGGGACGGCCGGCGCGGGCATTTTCGATCTCGCGGTCGATGAGGGCGAGGATCTCGCGGTGCAGATGCCAGGGAGCGACGAGCAACTTGCGGGGCGGCGGCAACTGGGAAACGCCGGTCACCGTGTTGAAAATATTGGCCACATCCTCGGTGATCTCGGGTTGCGCGGTGAAATAACTCAGGTCGGTGTAAAGGCGGGCGGTCGACGGATGGTAGTTGCCCGTGCCGAGGTGGACGTAGCGGCGGATGCCGTCGTATTCCTTGCGCACGACCATGGCCATCTTGGCGTGGGTTTTCAGTCCGGCCACCCCGTAGACCACATCGACGCCGGCCTCGCGCAGGAGGCGGGCCCACTTGATGTTGGCCGCTTCGTCGAAGCGGGCTTTGAGCTCGATGACCACCACGACCTGTTTGCCCTGCCGCGAGGCCTCGACGAGCAAAGGGATGAGCGGGGAGTCGGAGCTGGTGCGGTAAAGGGTTTGTTTGATGGCCAGCACCTGCGGGTCCTCGGCCGCCTGGCCGATGAAATCGAGGACCGTCTGAAAGCTGTCATAAGGATGGTGCAGCAGGATGTCGCCCCGGCGGATGTGGAAGAAAATGTCGTGCTCCTCGCCGAGCCCGACCACGGTGACCGGGGTGAAGCGCTTGTATTTGAGGTCGGGGCGGTCGAGTTCCGTGGCGATGGGCATCAAGCGCACCAGATTGAGCGGCCACTCGACGCGGTAGACGTCCTCCTTTTCCAAACTGAAGATTTCGCAGAGGCGCTCGGTCAGGGGTTCGGGCGCGTCCTGCACCTCGAGGCGGACGGCGTTTCCGCGGTTGAGCTTGCGCAGCTCGTCCTCGATGGCGCGCAGGAGGTTGCGGGCCTCTTCCTCGTCGACGTAGAGGTTGCTGTTGCGCGTGATGCGGAACATGTGGGCCCCGCGGACTTTGACCCCGTGGAAGAGGCGGCCGACATGCTCCTGCACGAGATTGCCGAGAAAAATGAAGTCCTGTCCGTCCTCCTGCTTGCCCGGAAAAGGAAGGAGCCGCGGGAGGATGCGGGGGATCTGGACCACGGCGAGGTCGGTCCCGAGGTTTTCGCCTTCCAGTTCGACGAGGAGGTTGAGGCTTTTGTTGAGCAACTGGGGAAACGGATGCGCCGGATCGATGGCCAGCGGGGTGAGCACGGGAAAAACTTCGCGTTCGAAGTATTCGTCGAAGTGCGCGCGGACCGCCGGGTCGACGTTGGGATAGCGGTGGAAGCGCACGCCCTTCGCCGCCAGTTGCGGTTGGATTTCCTCGCGCCAGCAGGTGTATTGCCCGGCCACGAGTTCGCGCACGCGCTTGGCGATGGCGGCCAGTTGCTGGGCGGCGGTCAGGCCGTCCGGCCCGGTGGCGTGGGACCCGGCTTGCAGCACCTGTTTGAGGCCGGCCACCCGCACCTCGAAAAATTCGTCCAGATTGGACGACACAATGGCGAGGAACTTGAGCCGCTCGAGAACCGGCACGGCGGGGTCCCGGGCCTGATCGAGGACGCGCTGGTTGAATTCCAACCAACTCAGCTCGCGATTGATGAAAAATTTGGGATCGGCGAGATCCATGGCAGCCGGCCAGTCTCCCGCCGGCACCGTCCGAAAACAAGAGAAACGCGAGGTGTCCGTTGCCGCGCACCGACGCTGTGTTAGGGTTGGTGCCATGAAATTCCCATTCCTCGCGTTGACCGGATGTCTTCTGCTCTCCGCCGCGCCGGGGTTGGCCGGCGAGACCGCTTCCCTCCGCGCCCTCGGCGGCGCATTTGCCGGTGTCTACGAAAAGGTCGTGCCGAGCGTCGTGGTTCTCGAGGTGTCGAGGGAGGATGCCGACGACGCAGCCGATGCTTTCAGTTGGCAATTTCTTTTCCGGGATGAGGATTCTCCGCGCGGTCCGCGTGCCCGGGAAAGCGAGGGGTCCGGGTTTGTCATCCGCAAGGACGGTTACATTCTGACCAACGCCCACGTCATCGAAGGAGCCGATCCCGAAAAAGGGGTGGTCGCGCGCCGGCAAGACGGCTCCCGCCTGCCGCTCAAGGTGGTCGGTGTCGATGTAAAGACCGACTTGGCGGTGCTCAAAGCGGAGGCCGGGGATTTGCCGGCTATCGAGTGGGGGGACAGCGATGCCGTGCGGGTCGGGGAATTCGTCTGCGGCATCGGGGCGCCCTTCGAGTTGGACTTCACGCTGACCGCCGGGGTGATCAGTGCCAAGGGCCGCAGCAATTTGACCAGCACGGTCTACGAGGACTACCTGCAGACCGACACGGCGATCAATCCGGGCAACAGCGGAGGTCCGCTTTGCGACCTCGACGGACGCGTCATCGGCGTCAACACGCTGATCAACGGCCTGAGCCGCGGGTTGAGTTTCGCCATTCCCTCGCGTCTGGCCCGCGCGGTGAGCGATGAACTCATCGCCAGCGGCCGTGTCGTGCGGCCTTGGCTCGGCATCCGCATCGAGACGCTTTCGGACGAACCCGGCTTGCAGCGCATGTTCGGCCTCGACCGCGGGGTGGTGGTGCGCACGATCGAACCCGGCGCCCCCGCCTCGCGGAGCAAGCTCCGTCCGGCCGACGTGGTTGTCGCGGTCGACGGCGAGGCGGTCTCCAGCGCCCGCGAGCTGCAGCAAGCCATCCTGCGCAAGAAAGTCGGACAAACCGTGGCGCTCAAAGTCTGGCGCCCCGGCGCCGGCGGAGGCAATTACACCGCGGTCGATGTAACCACCGAGGAATTGCCGCAAAACCCGCGCTTGGCCGCACTGACCCCGCCCCGGGGGCGTGCACCGTCCGGGGACGGCGAAGCCCGGCTGCCACTCGGCATGGAGGTGGAAGATTTGTCGGATGAAGTTGCCAAGGCTTTGGGAGTCGAATCCGGCGGGGTCATCGTGACCCACGTCGAGGAAGTCGGCGAGGCGGCGACCGCCGGGGTGCGGCGGCGCGATGTCATCACGGCGATCGGTTCCGTTCCGGTGCCGGACAAAGCTTCGTTCGACCAAGCCCTCGAGGAATGGCCTGAGGGCGAGCCGGCCGTGCTCCATGTCGAGCGCGACGGCAAAAAAACCTACGCCATCCTCAAACGGTAGCCGCGGCCAAAACGCGGTGCAGGGCGGCGGCCGCCTCGGACGGCTCGATCCGTGTCATACACCGG
>CAYQMP010000230.1:0-3766 GCA_964418615.1 uncultured Chthoniobacter sp.
AGTCACCGCCGCCGCGTTCGAGGCCTGCAAGACGGCGGTCATGACCATCGCCCTGCCGCTGGCCGGCGTCATGGCGCTCTGGCTCGGGGTCATGCGCTTGGCCGAAAAATCCGGACTGATGCACGCACTCGCGCGCGCCTTGCGTCCGGTTATGACCCGCCTCTTTCCCGACGTTCCCGCGGAGCATCCCGCCATGGGTTCCATGATCATGAACATGGCGGCCAACATGCTCGGGCTGGCCAATGCCGCCACGCCGCTCGGTCTGCGGGCCATGCAGGATCTGGAAAAACTCAACCCGCGCCCCGGCACCGCGACCAACGCGATGTGCACCTTCCTCGCCCTCAACACCAGCTCGGTGCAACTCATCCCGGCCAGCGCCGTCGCCATCCTCGCCGCCGCGGGATCCGTCCAACCCACCGCGATCATCGGCACAGCGCTGGTTGCCACCATTTGCTCCACCATCGCGGGGCTGGTTGCGGTCAAGACACTGGAAAAACTTCCGTTCTACCAACTCCCGCCTGTCACCGCCGCGGATGAGGCAGCCAAACGGAAAGAAGACGAAGCCGCCCCGGAGCCTGTCACCACGGCGACACCCGCCCCGCTCGCCCTCTGGTCGCAGATCATCCTCGCCGCGTTCGGCGCGTTCTTCCTCTACCTGCTGTGGCGCTCGGCCATGACCGGCTATGACGGCGACCGCGGCATTTTCGCGTCCTATGTGGAAGCCATCTCGCTGCTCGCCATTCCGTTTCTCCTTTCGTTTTTCCCGCTTTACGCCGCGTTGCGTCGCGTGCCGGTTTACGAGGAATTCGTCGAAGGAGCAAAAGAAGGCATTCAAGTCGCGCTGCGCATCATCCCGTTTCTTGTGGCCATTCTCGTGGCTATCGGCATGTTCCGCGGGGCCGGCGGGATCGATTTGCTCAGCCGCGGACTCGATCCCTTCTTCCAACGCATCGGTTTCCCGACCGAACTCCTCCCCATGGCCATCATGCGTCCGCTCAGCGGAAGCGGCACGATGGGCATTTTTTCCGAACTGGTCACCACGCACGGGCCGGACAGCCTCCTCGCCCGCATGGCCGGCACGATCATGGGCAGCACGGAAACAACTTTCTACGTCATCGCCGTCTATTTCGGCTCGGTCGCCATCCGCCGCACCCGCCACGCCGTCCCCGCCGGTCTCATCGCCGACCTCACCGGCTTGGTCGCTTCGATCATCGTCTGCCGGATGGTCTTCGGGTGAGCGAGATCCGATACCTCTGCCAGCGCTGCGGCAACTGCTGCCGTTGGCCGGGCTTTGTCCGTGTCGACGAAAACGAAATCGCCGCCATCGCGGAGTTTCTCGGCCTGAGCACGGACGAATTCATCGCCCGCCACACCGAACTCCGCCCCAGTCGCTCGGGCCTCATGCTCAAATCGAATCCCGACGGCTCCTGCATTTTTCTCGAAGGCGTCAACACCTGCACCATTCAGGAAGTCAAACCGCAACAGTGCCGCGACTTCCCCAACAAATGGCGCTTCGACGGATGGCGGGAGAAGTGCGAGGCGATCGAGGTGATGCCTTGACATCACAAACGGTTGATGTTTGATGCTTGATGTGAGGACGACCCTTTCTTTGGACTCCGACGTAGCCCAACGCCTCCGGCAGGAATTGGCCTCAGGCAAGAAGTCCTTCAAGGAGGTGGTCAACGACCGGTTGCGTCTCGGCTTTGGATTGAAAAAGGACAAAAAACGTCCGCCCTTCCGAGTCAAAGCCCACTCCTCGGCTTATCAACCCGGCATCGACCCCACCAAGTTCAACCAACTGGTGGATGAGTTGGAGGTCGACGAATTCATCCGGAAATCTCAATCGCGGTGATCATTCCTGATATCAATCTTCTGATCTACGCCCACAACAGAAGAGATCCTCACCACGAACCTGCCAAAGCCTGGTGGGAGGACGCCCTCAACGGGAACACACCCGTTGGACTTCCTTGGATCGCGTCGTCGGGATTTATCCGCATCATGACCAACCGGCAAGTCATGACTGACCCACTTCCCCCCGATCATGCCGTTGATCTCGTGCGGTCGTGGCTCGAACAACCGAACCTTATTGTTCTGCAACCCGGAACCAAGTTTGCCGGACTATTCTTCGGCTATCTCGAATCACTTGGCATCGCCGGAAACCTCACCACCGACGCCCAATTCGCCGCGCTTGCGGTCGAAAACCAAGCCGAGTTGCACAGCAATGACACGGACTTTTCCCGCTTCGACGGCCTGCGCTGGCGCAACCCGCTGAAGTAGGCGACCGCTCTCAGAGCAACCGCCCCCCGCCCGCGCTGGCCGGCACAAACGCTTCGAACTTGCCCGCCAGTTCATCCAGCTTGGCCACATAGTAAGCCGTGTTCTCATCGCGGTTCTTCGGATCCCACTCCGTCACCAACTTCGCGCTTTCGTAAGCCTTCACCGTCTTTTTCGTCCCCGTGATATAATAAGACACACGATCGCCGGCCTGCATCTTGCGCCCGCTGCGCAAGGCCAGCTCGAAAGCCGCCGAGCGGTTGCGCGATGAAGCGGCAATCTTCTTCTGGTAGGCCTCGAGGGAATCCTGCAGCGCCTCGGTTTTGGCGAACATCTCCGGCTCCCACTGCCTTTCCCGCAGCGACTTGGCGAACTCCGCGTGCATCGACGGAACCACCTCCGGCCTACCCTCGAGCAGCGCCCGCACCGCACGCTCGATGAAGACGCGCTGGAACTTCTCCAGTCCGCGCGACTTCAAGGCGGCACCCTTGATCGACAGCTTCCCGTCCTCCGAAAGTAGCGCGTAGTTCTTCGCCTTGTAGCTGAACATCGCCGCATAACGCGCATCGAATTCCACCTCGATACCCGCCGGCAAGGTCGCCGCCAGCTCGCGGTAAAGACCGTCCCACGTCGCGTCCTTCGGCGGCGTGAAATAAATGCCGTCCGTGTCGATTTCGATGACCTCCGCCCCGCGCTGACGCAACCAATCCACCATCCCGCGCAGCAACTCCCGTCCCTTGGCCGTGACCGCCGCCGCCGCTTCGAAATCCGCAAAATTCCCCTGCGCAAATCCAAGGTATCCGTAAAAGCTGTTGATCAGGATTTTGAACGTTCCCTGCAAGGCGTCGAGATGCGCCTTCTGGTGTCCAGTGGCCGAACGCATGGCGGCCTTGGCCTCGAGCCGGAACTTGCGCAACCGGGCTAGCATGTCGCCAAAAACGCCGAGCGTGTCCGACTCCGGAAAAATCCCGAAGGACAACATGACCGACGGATAGAGCGACGCGATGTCGCAGTGCCACACGTCGCGGGCCACTCCGGTGAAAAAAATGTCCGTGTATCCCCCCTCGAAACGCCGCACCTCGGGCAACGCCGGCACCGACTGCCCCTGGCGCAGGTATTCGCGCAGGAAGAGGCTGTTGATCTTCGTCGCGTTCCCGCGGATGACCACATCTTGGTAGTTGTAGGGAAAAATCGTCGTTTGCGTGAACCAAGCCGGACTCAAGGCGGCAGACAGCCCGCGCGTCTCGCGCACATCTTGCAGGGCGTATTGGACGAAGATCTTTCGCTTCTTGGCATGCGCCTCGGTGATTTCGCGCGCGCCGAGTTCAACGCGATCGTCCTCGGCCACACCAAAATGCCGCGCCGCGGCTTTGAGTCCGAAGCTCTCCAACTCCCGCGCTCCAACATCGTGGAATTGGACAAGAAACAACGTATCGATGATGTGGCGTCCATGGATCTCGAACTTCCGGTATTGGATGAGCCGCTCGGCGAT
>CAYQMP010000231.1:0-3757 GCA_964418615.1 uncultured Chthoniobacter sp.
GTCCGGTACTCTTCATGCTCTTCCTGCGTGAGGGCGGAGAGCGCCGCGATCGATCTTGCCCAACCGCCCCGCGGGGTTAAAGTCGGGCACAGCCTCATCAGCGGCATCGAAGTCACCTACCGCCGATTCAATCCGACCGTTCTTTTCCTCATTCCCTTCACTCTCCTTTGGTCGGGCGTTTCCATCGGGGGCATTTACGGCTCGCAGTTCGCCAAGGGGGAATTCGATCCCGGCACCAGCCTCGCCGGCTTGCCCTTCCTCATCGGCACGGTCGTGCTTCTTTCAGTCATCACCTACATGCTTTTCGGCCACTGGCGGATTTCCATCGACCGCGGCACAGCCCGCATTTTCAACGGCGTCGGCCCCGTCGGACGGCATCGCGAAATCACTTTGGCTCCGGGCACCGTGGTTCGCGTCGCTCCGAGCAACCTGCGGATCAACCGGCAACAGCGTCAGGAAATCCAAGTCACCACGGAAGGCCGCACAGTGAAGTTCGGAGCGGGCCTGCCCGACGACGTCCGGGATTTCTTCGCCGCCTTGCTGGGCAAAGCCATCACCGCCGCGTGAACCCCAAAACCAAACGGATCATAAACGTCAGGCGGCGTTCCTGAGGTAGGGACGAGCGGCCCGCTCGTCCGCTCTCTTTCCAACGGACGAGCGGCCGCTCGTCTCTACCACTCAACCCTCGGACGGTTTGACAAAAACGCCGATCAACGGCCGCGGCGAAGGCTTGAGTGAGGCATGATCGCTGACAAACCCCTTCTCCGAGCGCAGCTCGACGTGCCCCGCACCGCGTCCTCCATAAACCAGCACCGCGCCCACCGGTGCTTCGAAAGGATCGGTCACCTCGATTTCCTTGAACCCGTAGCGCTCCGGCAGTTCGACGGCCGCCTGTTTGGCGAACGCGGTCTTCGGATAGCAATCGACCACCCCTGCCGCTTGCAACGCCCGCTTCACATAGCGCCAGCAGCGGTGGATCGAGCGGGACCGCGCCGATCGTTCGGCCAGGCGGACCGCGTCGAACATCCTTCCGTCCATCTCGACCTCCCCCTCCTCACCGGAGACCATGGCCTCCGCGGCAGCGCGCCCGAAGAGGATTTCCAGAAGACTGCGACGCGGGGCAGCTGGTTTCTCTGTCGCAGCCTGCTCGGCGACCTCCTCTGGTTCGCCGGAACCGGCAGCCTCTGCATGCGCTTCAGGAACAGCATCCTCCGCCACCACTTGGGCAGGCACGACCACCTGCGGACGAATCGAATGCCGCCGAGTCGCCTCGGCCGGGACGATCGAAACAAGGAACGCCACAACCAAAGGAATGGTTAAGTGTTTGCAAATCAACGATTGACGCATAAACAAAGCCGCTTGCGGCCGGAAACAAACCGCGAACACTAGCCGAACGCCTCCCCATGGCAACCAAAATCAGACCACCGACAAGGTGGATCGCGCCCTCCCGGCGCGATATTTCACTCTGGCCATCGCGATCCACCCTACGATGAATGTCTGCCAGCAGAGGGGCGTAGGTTTAGTGGCAATGCCTAAAAGTTTTTCAACTTTTCGGCACCCTCGGTAGGGACGGCTGGCTCCAGCCGTCCGCTCGCGCTTACCAGAAAGACAGCGGTCCCAAAGCTCAGGGACGTTGGTTTTACTGGGTGGGCGAAGAGTAGGCGGGCAACCCGTAAAATTCATCCACCGGAACTTCCGACCAGAGGATGAACTTGTTGACGAACCACGGATTGCGTCCGGCGGGAATCCCATCCGGGCCGATGTCCCGCGGGTCGACATATCGGACCTTCGGACGCGACCACTCGTCCAATTGCTGCAACACGGCGCATCCGCCCAAGAGCGGTGTCAGCAGCAGCAATGGGAGCAAGCGCTTCATCTGCGGCAACATAGCCGTCGGCCCACGGGAATCCAAACATATCCCGTGCCCTGGAACCTCTCCCGTGCTAACTGTAGCTCTCCGCTCGGGTGGCGGAATTGGCAGACGCGCTGGACTTAGGATCCAGTTCCGAAAGGAGTAAGGGTTCGACTCCCTTCCCGAGCACCCACCTCCGCGTCGCCCAAGGGACCATGGCCCAGCCGCATGCCGTCAGCCGTCTGCCGCATGCCTACTCCCCCCTGCCCCCTCTCCCTCTTGCGCCTTTTCGCGGCTAATCATCTGTTTCGTTTGCTATATACTGCTTTACTGAAATACCGAACCACCGAAACACTGGTTTTTCCGCCGTTACCAGCCACTTTTCACTTTTCACCAATTACCACAGCTCCGCCATCTACCGTATGCCTCTTGCCTCTTGCCTCCTGCCGTATGCCGTATGCCATGTGCTTCCTACCCCACGATCTCGAGCAGCGGCTTCATCGCCTCTGCCGGACCGAAAACCGTGTCGGCCAATTTCCGCGCCGCCGCCTGATGCCTTTCGGGATCGGCCTCGATTTCCGCCACCCGCGCCGCCGCATCTTCGGCCCCGACAAACGGCAGCAATCCCTCGTGCGTTTTCACCGCGGACGGCCAACCGGTATCCTGCAAGACCACCGGACGTCCCAGCGCCAGATAGATCACGCTGCGATCACTGATCCATCCGCCCCGCGAGACAACGTAGCCCCCCTTGGCCACGCCGATTTCCCCGCGTGATCCCGCAAGGAACCGCAAATAGGCCGGCACATCGCGACAAACCTCGGCCGAGGAAACCAAACGCCATCCGCCTTCGATGTAGGCGTCATAGTCCTCCCAACCCGGCTGCAAGTCGCTGGCGATGGCAAAAGGTCGTCCGCTCATCCGCGGCAAGTCGCACAGGGCATGAAGACTCTCCCGCTTGCCCCCGTAAACTTTCCCCTCCCACACCAGATCGTTGTATCCATACCAATGCGACACCGTGGTCCAAGCATCTTGACCGCCCACGCCGCCGGCCTCGGCCAACCGCGCACGCCAATACTCCCCCGCCACCGGCGGCCGCAGCGGCACCCACGACTGCGCTGTCCGCGGCAAGCGCACCTCCGGCGAACCGAAATTCGTCCCCACGGTGAAAAACAAATCGTGCCCCGCAAAATTCATGTCCGTCCCGCACGTCTCCGCCCACAACTGGGTGAAGCCCGGATCGACATCGAGGTAGCACTTCGTCATTCGGTCCCCCAGCAGATCGAGCCGCTTGAATTGCCCCGAATAATTCAAAAAGAAATCCGCCCCCGCGCAAAAATCACGGAACGCCTCCAAGTCGGGACTCTCCCCGTCGATGATCAGACATTGCCGGTCCGCCAACCCGAACTCCGCCGCCGTCTCGTGCCAGAATTCCTCCTGCGGACTCCGCGTCCTCCCAGCTTCCGGCGCCTCGAGCTCATCGGACGACAAATGCTCCGCGATCCAAACCTCGTGCCCCAGTTCCCGCAACCCCATCACCCAATTCATCACCGCACAAGTATGCCCCGCCGAAGCCCGCGGACACCGCGCCAACACCGCCCCGATCACCGCTTTCATGGATACGAATCTCCCACCAGCCGTCCTGTTAAGCCCCCGCCCCGCGCACGGCGAGATTTAAGTTTGGATGGCCGCAAAGAGGCACAAGAACCACAAAAGGGCTTTCCCGATCTTCCGCCGTCATCGTTCGCTGTCGCCTGGCTCTCTCCGACCCGTATCAGTTGGTCGCTTTGCGACCCGTCTCCGCGCTGCTCCGGCTGGCTCTCCGAGCCGGAGGGCCTGTCCCCTCGGCCTGTGGAATGCGAAGCATATTCCATCAGGCCCGCTCCCTCTTGCGCCTTTTCGCGGCTA
>CAYQMP010000232.1:0-3744 GCA_964418615.1 uncultured Chthoniobacter sp.
TTGCCGATGCGGATGTAGACGGGGCCGGGGTAATCAAGTGCAGCGCGTAGCGCGGGGCGAAGTTCCTTCTCATCGCCGGGGGCAAGAACAGCCAGCCCCGGAATGAGCCTCAGCATGCCCATGTCTTCAAAGGAATGGTGCGTTGACCCGAGAGATGCGTAAGAAAGACCCGATCCTGTTCCAACCAAGATGACTTTTTGATGGTGGTAACCGAGATCCAAGCGGATCTGCTCGACAACCCGGTAAGTCAGGAACGAGGCAATCGTGTAGCACACCGGACGCATTCCACTGGCCGCCATACCTGCCGCGACCCCAACCATGTTGGCCTCGGCCACGCCGCAGTTGAAGAAGCGCCCCGGGGCCACTTCTTTGAATTTGTCGAACAAGCGATTCCCGATGTCACCCGAAAGCAAAACGATGTCCTCGCGATGCTGCGCGATCTTGGTGATTTCGTCCGCAAATGCGTTGCGCATGGGAAGCTGGTAAGCGAATCAGAGAAGACGCCGACTCAAAGGCGCGACAAGAGACCAGAGTCACGAAGACCCTTAAGAAACGCACCTGGAGTCATGACCGACAGACCATAAAAACCGGTTCCCATGAGAGGTCCGAAATCTGCGATATCCAAAACGAGCAAAACATCTGCGTAGGCAAATGCCGAGAAAAGCACGGGCCTGTCTTTCTTGGCGGTGAAGACAACGGCGTGAGGAAGGGTAGTGACGTCCTCGACTACCGACAGACCGGAGCGATACTTCTGCCAATTTGAGAACCAAGCTGGCGGCAAGTCGCGCAAGTTGTCTGTAACTTCCGAGACCACGTAAGGAGAGACAAGCAGTTGCCAGAGATCCCTGCCAGCCTCCGCAAAAAGGTAAGCGCTGGCGCCGCGCTCGGAGCCGCAGGCAGCCAAGACCACCGAGGAATCGAGAAAAACTCTCACTCACTGGCCCGCAAAGCAGCCATCTCCCTCTCGTCCTCGGCGATCCATCTGTCTATCTGCTCTTTGGTGAAGCGACGCACGGGCGGGAGAGAGCCTTTCTCTCTTAACCTGCGAAGAACAAACAGTCCGACTTCCTGCAGATCTTTGGGCGGAAGCTTTTCAACCGCTGTGGTGATGTCCTCCACCGAGCTCATAGACGTAATTTAGCAACGAAAGCCCCCTTTTCAAGGGCAACGCAACTCTCGGCGCGCAGCGACCAACTCCTCGGCATTTGGAATGCGGTAATGCCAGTTGTTGTCGTCTTCCATGAACGAAACGCCGCGGCCTTTGATGGTGTGGGCGACGATAGCTAAAGGCTTGCTGCGGTCGGGCAGCTCGGCGCAGGCCAAGGCGGCTCGGATTTCCGCGAAGTCGTGTCCGTCGACTTCGTAGCTCTCCCAGCCGAAGGCTTCCCATTTGTCGCGCAAAGGAGCGAGCGCCATGACCTCTTCGCTGCGGCCGGTGGCCTGCCATTTGTTGTAGTCGACAAGAACGGTCAGCGAACCGAGCTTTTGTGCCGCGCCAAACATGGCGGCTTCCCAAACACTGCCCTCGTTGCACTCGCCGTCGCTGAGCATTACCACCGTGCGGTAATCCTGCTTTTGGATCCGGCCGCTGAGCGCCATGCCGATGCCGACCGAAAGACCGTGGCCAAGCGAGCCGGTAGCCCATTCAACACCCGGCGCGCATTCCGGAGCAGGTTGCTCGGCGAGTGCGGCACCATCTTTGGCATAGTCCGCCAGCAACTGCGGAGAGAAGAACCCGCGTCGACATAGAGTGGCGTAGAGCGCCGGAGCGGCATGGCCTTTGCTCAGGATGAAGCGGTCGCGGTCGGCGGCACCCGGGTTCCCGGGGTCGATGCGCAAGAACTCCCAGTAAAGAACGGCCAGCAGATCCAGACAGGAAAGCGACGAACCCAGATGCGGAGTCTTGGCCCGGTGGGACAGGCCGATGACCTCGCCGCGCAGTTCCGCGGCGATGCGATCAAGATTCTCGACGGGCGGGGTCAAAGAGGGTCGCGGTTGAGGAGCGCCATGCCGCTCCTGAGCAGAACGGGCTTCGAGATCGGTTCGCGGTTGCCGACGATTTTCACAGCCTGCGCGCCGGCGAGTTGTCCGAGGAAAGTCGTGAGGTCGACCGGCAGGCCATTCCTTGCGGCCAAGGCCATGACGGAGAAAAAGGCATCCCCCGCTCCGATCGTGTCAGTGATGTCGTCACCCAAGGGCGGACAGGCGGCGCTGTTGCCGTCTGCATCGACGCCGACCGTTTTCACCGCGCCGCGGGTGAGCCATCCGGCGCGGGCGTTGAGGTGACTTCGGAGTTTGTCCAACTCGGCGGCGAAATCGACGTGGCGGTGGCCACAGGAGAGCAAGATTTCCTGTTCATCCAGCGAGAAGACGTCCGCGCGGCGGTATTGGCGGGAGATGATATTGAAGCCGTGGTTGTTCGAGTTGGTCTGGCAATTGAGCGCGAGGAAAACGCCGCTGTCCTGCAGGAAGTCGCGGACGGCTTGCTGCATGAGGCCGTGGCCGAAGTCGGCCAGCACCACGAGATCGGCATTTTTGATCTCGGCTTCGAGCTTGCCGAGGACACGGTCGATCACCGCCTGCTTGGGCGCTTCGGCGTTGACGAAGTTGACCGAGAACAACTTGCTCAGGTCTTTCCCTTCGCTGACCGGCTCGACGTAGCGCTGTTTGATGATGGAGACAAAGTCGGGATCACGGACCGTCGCGTCGTCTTCGGACGGCATGAACATGCGCAGCGTCGGCTCGAGCCAGCCTTCGGTTCCGAGGAGTGACACTAGCCGGACGCTCGGCGTGAACTGCTTGATGTGCCGGTAGACGGCCAAAGCGCCGCCTGCCTGCGCTTCTTCCTCCAGGTAGCGGCCGGAAATGATGCGGTTCTTCGAGGTGAGACCCTGCACTTTGACGAAGGAGTATTTGTCGAAAATGGTGTCGCCGACAACGAGCACGCGGAGACCGGCGAACCCAGCCACGGCATCGGCCAGATCCTGCGGGGAAACGCGGGAAGCAAGCTGGCCACAGAATTCCGCAACTTCGGGATTGGCGGTTTCGAAGTGGCGGTTGAGCAACCGGGTTGAACTGAAGACCACCTCGCCCAGATAGCGGACCTCCCCGCCGTGCTTCTGCACCGTGGTGACGTCGTCTTGGATGTTGCCGGTAACATCGTTCGCAGCGTCCGCATACTCGGTGCCTTTGCAATAGATGTGCGGCTTGACCGTTTCGATCGCTTCGACAGCGGCGGTGTGCGGAACGAGCACGACGTAGTCGACGCAGGAGAGTGCGGCGAGCGTGCGGGCGCGGAGGGCGTCATTGAAATACGGGCGCCCGGGGCCCTTGTTGACGTGCTTTTCGTCGGTGACGGTGACAACGAGCACGTCGCCGAGCTTTTTGGCGTCCTCCAAGTGGACGATATGGCCGGGATGCACCAAGTCGAAGGTGCCGTGGCACTGCACCAGACGCTTGCCGTCCGCGCGGAGTTTGTCGAAGACCGCGGGCGCTTCGGCGAAGGGGATGATTTTTGGGGAGGACATTATTTAACCACCGATGGCACCGATTTCACGGATGGGAGGAGAATGCAGCGGCCCGCTGAGCCAGCGGGCCCTACCGGTTAGAACAGGTTCCGCAAAACAAAACATCCGAAGCATCCGTGATTCCCTACCCCCCTTACCTCGCGAGATAATCGAGGCAGCCGGCATCGCGGCCGACTTCCATGAACTTCATGTTGTAATGCTCGGGGGCGTCGATGTC
>CAYQMP010000233.1:0-3738 GCA_964418615.1 uncultured Chthoniobacter sp.
CAGGCAGAGGGAGGAAATCCTCGCTCAGGAAGATGGCGATGGCCAACCCCGGAGGAAAGGCGAGGATCAGCGCGATGAGCGCCGTGGCCCCGGTGCCGACGAGGAAAGGCAGCACGCCGTAGCGGTCGCGGTTCGGTTGCCAGTTGGCCCCTGTGAGGAAACCGAGGCCGAATTTTTCCAAGGCCGGTTTGGCCTCCTGGAACACCTCCCAAAAAATCCATCCGAGCACGAAAACGCAGACCGCGGCCGCGGCCGCCGTGAGCCAGCGGAAGACGTCGGGCAGACGGCGACCGTGCACGCCGGGGATCGCGTCCGCGTTGGCCGGTTCGGGCGGCATGGGAGGGGAAAGCGGGGAGCCTCTATTCGATGGAGGACAACGCGGCGTTGGCCTTGGCCACCACGCTCTCCGGCAGCGGGATGTAACCCAGTTCGTTGGCGAAGCCCTGGCCCTCGGTCAGACCGTAGGTCACGAAATCCTTGAGCGCCTTCAGCTTGGCCGCGTCGTCATAATCCTTGTAAAGCAGCAGCCAGGAGAACGTCGCGATGGGATACGCCTCGGGCGCCGCGGGATCCACCGGCCAGACGCGCAGGTTTTCCGGCATCTCGACCGAAGCCAACGCGGCCGCGCCGCTCTCCGGGGTGGGCGCGACGAAATTGCCCGACTTGTTCTCCAGAGAGGCGACGGGAAGTTTGTTCTGATCGGCATAGCCGAATTCGACGTAGCCGATGGTGCCCGGCATTTGCTTGATCAGGGCGGTGACACCCTCGTTGCCCTTGCCCCCGACGCCCACGGGAAAGACCACCGACTTGTCGAAGCCGACTTCCTCGTCGAATTCCGGACTGATCGCCGCGAGGTGCTGCGTGAAGACGAACGTCGTCCCGCTGCCGTCCGAACGGTAAGCCACGTTGATCGGCCGGTCGGGCATGGGAACATCGGGATTGGCCGCCACGATGGCGGGATCATTCCACTGCGTGATGGTGCCGAGGAAAATGCCGGCTATGGCGGCACGGGTCAGTTTGAGTTCGGGCACGCCCTCGAGGTTGTAGGCCAGCACCACGCTGCCCGCCGTGGCCGGCACGAGCACCGCGCCGCGCGGGGACTTGGCCATTTCCTCGTCCGTCATGGCCGCGTCGCTCGCCCCGAAATCGACCACGCCTTGGAGGAAATTTTTCACCCCCGCCCCGCTGCCCACCGACTGGTAGTTCACTTGGATCGCGGGAACCTGCTTGTTGTATTCCACCGCCCAGCGCTGGTAGAGCGGCGCGGGGAAGGTCGCGCCGGCGCCGGAAAGTTGCTGGGCCTGCAGCGAGGCGCCGAAGACGCCGGTCAAGACGGCGAGGGAGAGGAGGGATGCCTTTTTCATGAGTCGTATGTTGCATTGGAAGTTTCACCCGAGCGGATTCACGAAAGAAGCGAAAAGAAAATCCGTGGCGTTTTTGTCACAAGTGGAAGTTCCGTAATCCGCAGCACCAGCATGACTTGCGCCGTGGACGGGAACCAACATACCTTCATCGGTTATGGATCTGGCTACAGCAAGACACACTCTGGGCGACTTCGACGACGCCCTGCGTTCGCTGCGGGACAATGTTCTCATGATGGCCTCCCTGACCGAGCGCCTGCTTGACGCCGCGGGGCAAGGATTGTTCGCGCGCGATTTCGAGGCTTGCGAGCGGGCCATCACCGACGATAGCGAGGTCGACACGCTGGAGAAATCCGTCGACGAGGCCGGGGTCGCCATCCTTGTCCGCTTCCAACCGCTGGCCAACGACCTTCGCGAAGTCGTTTCCGCGATGAAAGTAAGCGGCAACCTCGAGCGCGTCGGCGATCAGGCCGTCAGCATCGCCCGCCGCGCCAAGCGTCTCAACGAATCCTCTCCCTTGGCGGAAACCGGCCAACTCGAGGAAATGTTCCAACTCTCGCTCGGCATCTTCCGCGACAGCATCCGCAGCTTCGCCGACCGCGACGAAACCCTCGCCCGCAGTCTCAAGGAGCGCGACCGCAAACTCGACGCCCTGCACCACAGTGTCATAGACGACCTCACCGCACGCATGGCCGCGGACACCACCCGGATCAAAGACTATCTCGATCTTGTCCTCATCGCCCGCAACATCGAGCGCATCGGAGACCATGCGACCAACATCGCCGAAGACGCCGTCTTCGCCGCCTCGGCCGAAGACATCCGCCACACCGCCGCACCGCCGGCAGCGTAAAAAACCACGCTACCCCCGCTGGAGGGCGGCCGGGGACGGCCGCCGACCGACGACAACGCCAAGCCTCGGGAAGACCGAACCCGAAAAGCATAGTTCTGTGGGTAGGGACACGCGGCCCGCGTGTCCGTTGGAAAGAGAGCGGACGAGCGAGCCGCTCGTCCCTACCTCGGGCCGCAAAAGCAGGGAGTGGAGCCGGGAGCCAAGCAGCTCTGAGCGCCACCGCGCGTCAGACCTCAACCCTCCAACCCATCCGTGAGATCTGTGTCATCCGTGGTTAAAAAACCTCCGGTCTCCGCGACCGACTCGCCCTGCAAACTCCGCACAAAAAAAACCCGCCACCAACCACCCGCGCTACAGCAAGTCATCCTTGGTCAACTCAGTATCCCGCAGTATCTGCAGGAGTAGCCCAGGGCCGAGTGTTTCACCGGCATGAACCGGAACCACAGTGCAGCGCCCGTCGGCGTGGCGCAGAAAATGGTGACTACCCTTAACGCGCGTTACCTCGAAGCCATGCTCTCCGAGGATCTTGATAACTTCCTTGCCCTTGAGTTTGCGCAGCTTCGGCATCAGACCGCGACACGCTGCACACCGATAAATTCGGAGGTCTCAAAGTCGTCCTCTTGGACCTCAAGACAAAGCTCGATCGCTTCGCGAATGCGCTTCGTCAGTTGGTCCAGCGTCCGCGCCTGCGTGTGGCATCCGCGCAAAGCAGGCACAGAGGCAACGTAGTAGCCTTCCGAATCACGCTCGATCACCACATTGAACTCGCGAACTTTCCGACCCTTGGACATGCCTAAGCCCTACGCATGGCAGGCCAGCTTCGCAAGGCAACCGCCAAATGCGGTCTTTAATTTGGACAAATAGCACTGCCGCGTGTCAGCGCGACTGTGCGCTATCCGTGCAAATCCTCCCAAATCGGTGGCTAAAAATTCCGATCTCAGACCGTATGCCGCCTGCCCTATGCCCGCTTGGCCGCCAAGCGGTCCCTCATCGGCGAAAAGAGTAGAAGCGACGTCCCCGTCGCTTAACCACCACGACAAGCGGCGGGGACGCCGCTTCTACTTTACCAGACCTTCGCCCTCAGCTCACCCTGCGGGCGAGGCGGTCGCGCATGGGCGGGGTCATGCCGAGGATCTTTTTCGCATCGCGGAGAATGCGTTTGCGCGAGGGCCAGAGCATCAGGCTGAGCAAGCCTGCCGCCGCGAAGTAGGTCGAAGGCTCGGGAATGGCGGTGATGGTGAAGGTGCTCGTTCCGCTGTCCCAACTGCTGGTGAAGCCGCCCGAGATGCTGTTGATGTCGAAATAAGTGCTGGTGAAGCTTGTCCCGTTATAACTGGCATCAATGTAGGCGCTCAGGTCGGTGCCAAACGTCAGCGTGTTGCCGCCGAAGAAGTTGTTCACGGTCAGCAGCGCGCTCGGCGTCCCGCCGTCTTCGTAAACCCCGAAGGACATCGTGCCCGAGCTTCCACTGCCGAAATCGAGCGTCGATCCGGAGGTCAAGTTGAGCGCTCCAAACACCTCGCTCAC
>CAYQMP010000234.1:0-3724 GCA_964418615.1 uncultured Chthoniobacter sp.
TTCCCCGAGCCGATCGGTCTGCAACCGACCTACGCTGTGGCCCACGAAGAGGGCGTCAGCCTCGGGATTTATCCGCCCTTCGTGCAGAAAGGCGTCCGCTACTCGGTCTTCAAATACAGCGTGAGCGACAAGGTGAAGCACCTGAGCAAATCGCTCGCTCTGCTCGATCTCGATACGTGGAAGAAGGTCAAAGTCGACGGCGCCGAAGTTTCGCCCGTCCGCGTGGCCACCCACGCGTTGCCCAAGCCGGCACAACTCGGGCCCACGGTCGATGGCTATTCCTGCGTCGGCACCGAGGTGCGCGGAACGCTCGGCCGTCGCCGCGTGGAGTATTTCATCTACACGATGGACAGCCACCGCGATTGCTACGAGAAGCACGGGTATTCGCTCACGCTGGTGCAAACCGGCATCCCGCCGGCCCTGACCGCCCGCCTGCTCATCGAGGGCAAAATCAAAGAGCGAGGCGTGATGATGCCCGAGGCGCTGGATCCCAACGAATTGATGACGCACTTCAGCCACGAGGGTCTGCCCATTTTCGTGGAGAAGCGCGAAACGGAGCGGGTATGAAGCCAAAGCCGTTTCTTCTCGGCGGCCGTGCCGTGACCACGGACGAGACGGCCGAGGTGCGCAATCCCTACAACGGGGACTTGGTCGCCAGCATTTGCGTGGCGGGGGCGAAGGAAATCGCCGAAGCCCTTGACCTCGCCGCGGCGACTTTCGAGGAAACGCGGCACGCCGCACCTATCGACCGCTCGCGTCTGCTGCAGAAAATCGCGGAAACCATTGGAAAGCGGTCCGAAGAATTCGTCGATATGCTCGTGGCCGAGGCCGGCAAACCGGTCACCTTGGCCAAGATCGAGGTGCAGCGTGCGCAATCGACCTTCGAATTGGCCGCGGCTGGCGCGCTCGAACCGAACGGCCATCCGATCGAAATGGGCGCCACCCCGGCCGGCGCGGGCCATGTCGGCATCGCCCGACGCTTCCCGCTCGGCGTCATCCTTGGCATCACGCCTTTCAATTTCCCGCTCAACCTCGTCGCGCACAAAGTCGCGCCCTGTCTGGCCACGGGGAACACCATGATCCTCAAGCCGGCCATGAAAACGCCGCTCAGCGCGCTGCTCCTCGGCGAAGTCCTCGCGGAATGCGGTGCACCGGCAGGACAGGTGTCCTTTCTCCCTTTCTCCCACGAGCATGTCGACACGCTGCTGCGCGACCCGCGGGTCAAGATGCTCTCTTTCACCGGCGGCGTGGAAGTCGGATGGAAACTCAAATCGAAGGCGGTGAAACAAAAGATCACCCTCGAACTCGGCGGCAACGCAGCCTGCGTGGTCGAGCCGGATTCCGACTGGAAAAAGCACGCGGCCAAAATGGCGGTCGGTGCCTTTGCCTATGCCGGACAGTCCTGCATCAGCGTGCAACGCATCTTCGCGCATGCGGACATTTACGGGGACTTCAAAGACATCTTCCTCGCCGCGGTGCGCGAGAAAGCGGTGGCCGGCGATCCGCGTGACGCCAAAACGCTGGTCGGACCGATGATCACCAAAGCCGCGTTGGACAATGTGGTCGGCTGGATCAAAGACGCCGAGAAGCGCGGCGCAAAACTGCTCACCCCGTTGAAAGTCGACGGACAAGTGCTGCATCCGGTCGTGCTGGAAAACGTCCCGCGCGACGCGGCGATCAGCTGCGAGGAGGCCTTTGCGCCCGTTGTCGTGCTGGAAAGCTACCCCACCTACGAAGACGGCTTGGCTGCGGTGAACGATTCCAAGTTCGGCCTGCAGGCCGGCGTCTTCACCGGGGATCTGGCTAAAGCTTACCGTGCTTATGACATCCTCGACGTCGGCGGCGTCCTCATCAATCAGGTCCCGACCTTCCGCACGGAGAACATGCCTTACGGCGGGGTGAAGGACAGCGGGTTCGGACGCGAGGGCGTGCGCTATGCCATGGAAGACATGACCGAGATCAAATCGCTGGTCATCAACGAACGCGGGCTCTGACCGCGCATGCTGCACGTCGTTCTGGTCGAACCCGAGATCCCGCAGAACACGGGCAACATCGCGCGCACCTGCCTCGCCGCGGGCGCGCGGCTGCATCTGGTCGAACCGCTCGGCTTCGAGATCGACGGTGCGGCCTTGCGGCGGGCCGGGATGGATTACTGGGAGAAATGCGACGTGCGGCGGTGGAAGTCGCTCGACGCTTTGCGCGCGGAAGCGGGCAGCGCGCGATTCTTCTTTTTGACCAGCAAAGCGCAGCGACCATATTGGGAGGCGGACTTCCGCGATGGTGACTATTTGGTTTTCGGACGCGAGACCCGCGGCCTGCCCGAGAGTCTGCTCGCCGCCGAACGGGAGCGCCTTTGGACCATCCCCATGGCCCCGGAAGCCCGCAGCCTGAATCTGGCCACGTCAGTTGGGATTGTGCTTTATGAGGCGTGCAGGCAACTTGAAATGAGATGAAGCACGTTCTGGCCATAGCCCTGCTCGCAGCGGTGATCGTCCCGCTCCCCGCCCAAAGTCCGCCCGGGCCGGAAGCCAATTACCGTCCGGTCAAGGACGTCTGGGTTTTGCAAATGATGAACCCCGAACGCGAATATGCCGTGCGGCTCGAGTCCCTGCAGACGGTCACCCTTCAAGATTACGACATGCGCCGCGAGGGCAAGGTGCAGCGGGTGGTCGAGATGACGGTCGAGACAACGGGCGGCAATCAGGCGCGGTTTTTCTGGGAGGACGAAGCCGAGCCGCTGGTCAAACTGCCCGACGAGCTCGAACAAAAGCGCCAAGCGGTCGAGGAGGCGGTGCGCGATGTGGTCAAAGTCGAACGGGCCGACGAAAAACCGTGCCGCGTGGTCAAGGATTACCCGGTCACCACGCACGGCGGCTGGGCGGAATTCAAGCTGGCCAGCGAGAGCGACGTGCGCGACTTGCACAAGCAGCTCATGCAAATGTGGACCGGCAAAAAGCGCGAGCCGTGAGCAATACCCCTTCCCCAGCCCGCCGCAAACGCCTCCTCTTTATCTGCAGCGGAAACTACTACCGCAGCCGTTTGGCCGAGATCCTTTTCAATCATCACGCGCCCGAGGCGGGCCTGGCGTGGGACGCCCAGTCGCGCGGCCTGCTCTCCACCGGCGAGCTGAAAGGCATGTCCGAACATGCCACGGCTTACCTCAAGGCCAACAAGCTGAACCACTTGGCCGCCGAGCCGCGCAACCCGCTGGTGGCCGATGTGGAAGACCTGACCGACGCCGATCTGGTCATCGCCATGTGTCTGGAGGAGCACAAATCCATGGTGGAACAGAAATTTCTGGCCCTGGCCAAGGCCCTGCACAAGGCCGGTCGCATCCGCTACTGGAACATCTACGACATCCCGGGACGCCCCCGCGCCATCGTCCGCCTTCTGGGCGGCGGACACAGAGGTCCGAGCCAGCCGGCCGACAGCGGCACGGAGCATATCTCTCTGGCGGTCAGGGCCTTAATCCAGGAATTGGCGGCTGCCTGAGGGAGAAAACCAAGACCACGGAACCATTAATAAAGGCCTCCGGGGCACTTTTTACTGGTCAGGGCGGCTTCTTGTGCTAGAGTGACGAATTATGCCGATACAGAGAAAAAGTGCATTTTCACGCCGCTTGCCTGATTTGGTGACCGAGGAGTTGGTCAGCGTCCTTTCCAAGAAGAGTTCCTTCGAGTTCAAGCAACTCTTTGATCTGGTTCACGAGAAGCTGCGCAAGCGC
>CAYQMP010000235.1:0-3717 GCA_964418615.1 uncultured Chthoniobacter sp.
GAAAATCTTTCGTTCTATGCCGACGAAAATCTGGCGCTGGTCGGCAAAGCCGATGTCGAAGCCCGCGGCACGCGGGAAGCGGGTGCCATCAAAGGCGTTCTCGATCTTGATGGCAGTGCCGTTTCTCGCGGACTTGCCCTCACGCCGCTCCTGGTTGTGCCGCCGCCCGCCGCCTCGACATCCGTCCCGGAGCCCGAGGCGGCGCCTCCAGCGTCATGGACCCTCGACCTCAAGATCTCCTCCGCCGCGCCCATTCCCGTCGGACCCGAAGGCGCCGATGGTCATGTCTCCCCGGATCTCTACCTCCAAGGATCCTTGGCCGAACCTCTCCTGCTCGGAACCATCCGGGTGGAGCGTCTGCAAGTTGTCTGGCCCTCTGCAGCGACACTGACTGCTTCCGGTCGTTTGCATTACACCCGCGAAAAGCCGTGGCTTCCAGTGCTTGATCTGACCGGCATGGGCGAAGCCGGTCCTTATGACATTGTTGCCGGTATTTTCGGCCCGCTCGGGGAAACGAATCTCCTTCTTTCCTCGTCCCCTCCGCTGACCACCGAGCAGATCGTGCTGCTCCTCACTACGGGGGTGTCGCCCGTTCCCCTCCCGCCGTCCGCCCCCGTCACGCCGGAAGAAAAACTCAACTCCGAGCCTTCGTGGTTGGAGTTGGACAGCATCCGCGGACTGCTCGGCTGGAGTGCGGACGGGGGAGTTCCCGGCGGCGAATCTGAAGCGGTTTTTCCGGGGGGGACGGCGGTCGGTTACCGGTGGGGTTGGCGCTGAGTTCTCCGGCTTAATCCTTGACCGCAGGGCGCGCTCTTCTACGTTCGGCCCTCCCTTTTCATGAGTGAACGCAACCTCAGGATCGGTCTGCCCACCGGCAGTTTGATGGAACAAACCCTGGCCCTCTTCGCCAAGGCCGGCTTCGCCGTGTCCGGAGCCAGCCGTTCCTACCGTCCTTCTGTCGACGACCCCGAGTTGGTCGTCCGCCTCCTCCGTGCACAGGAAATCAGCCGCTACGTCGAGCAGGGCTTTCTCGATTGCGGGATCACCGGGCGCGATTGGGTCGCGGAGAACGCCTCCGATGTCGCCTCGCTTTGCGACCTGCCCTACAGCAAGGCGACCGCCGCGCCGACCCGCTGGGTCGTTGTCGTGCCGGAGGACTCGCCGGTGAAAAAAGTGGAAGACCTCGCCGGCAAACGCGTGGCCACCGAGGCGGTCGGGCTGACCAAAGAATTTTTCCGCCGCCGCGGGGTCGAGGCTGATGTCGAGTTCAGTTGGGGCGCCACCGAGGTGAAAGTTCCCGATTTGGTCGATGCCATCGTCGATATCACCGAGACCGGCTCCTCCCTCCGGGCGAACAAACTCCGCATCGTCGAGACCATCATGGAGTCCTACCCGGTCTTCATTGCCAACCGTGCGGCCTACTCGGACGAGTGGAAGCGCGGCAAGATGGACCGCATCGTCCTTCTCCTCCAGGGAGCCCTCGCCGCCCGGGACAAGGTCGGGCTGAAAATGAACCTTCCGCAGTCCAGCTTGGAGAATTTGCTTGAGGATTTGCCCGCACTCCGGAATCCTACAGTTTCGCCCTTGGCGCATGATGGCTGGGTCGCCGTCGAGACAGTCATCGATGAGAAGGTTGTCCGCGAGATCATCCCGCAACTCAAAGCACTCGGGGCCGAGGGGATCATAGAATATCCCCTCAACAAGCTGGTTTACTGACGCAACACATGGGATCCATCAAAAAGAGGCGGAAGGCGAAAATCGCCAAGCACAAGCGCCGCAAGCGCATGAAGCTTAACCGCCACAAGAAGCGTTTGCGCTACAAGAGCTAAAGGCTATCTTTGGCCCCATGTTCGCGCGTTTCCGGTTGCGCCTCGCCGCCGCCTGTTCGCTGCCCTTGCTCCTGCTCTCCGCCGGAGCACCGCACGCCCGTGCCCTCACGGCCGATGCGGGATGGAGCGAAGCGGCGCCCACGGCGAAGGCTTCCGCTTTGCCGGATGCCGTCGACCGCCGGGCCGAGGCCATGGCCCGGGTGGCTGCCGGCCTGCTCGCGGCCGATCCGGATCCCGAAGAGGCTTTCCGCCACTACCGCCGTGCCCTCGACCTTGATCCGGCCAATGCCGCCTTGGCCGACGAAGTGGCCCGCATCCACCTGCAGCACGACGAAGTTCCCGAAGCCCTCGCCGTGCTCAAGGACGCGCTCAAGCACCGGCCCGATTCCGCGCCGCTCGCCCTGCGTATCGCCGGGATTTATGTCATAAGCCTGCGCAAATTCGAGCCCGCCGAGCGTTACGCGCGCCGGGCTCTCCGCGCCGCCCCGGACCTCATCGAGCCTTACCAGTTGCTTTACAGCATCTGCCGCGCCGACGGGCGCTCCGCCGACGCGGCCAAAGTCCTCGCCCAAGCAGCGCGTCGCACCAACGAAGACCCGGAATTCTGGGCCGGCTTGGCCGACCTCAACGTCCGCCAGCTGCTCATGGAGGGCAAACTGCGCGACGAGGCGAAGTCTTCCGTGGCCGTGGACCACTACCGCCGCGCTGCGGAATACGGGCGTCAAGATCCGGCGGTCCTCCTTCGTGCGGTCAATTTCTTCTTCGCCGGCGGCCACCTCGAAGATGCCGTGGCCTCCGCCCGGCGCCTGCTTGTTCTCCAGCCGTCCGACACCCTGACCCGCGAGAAACTGGCCTTGGCTTTGTCCTCCCTCGGCCGCGAGGACGAGGCGCTGGGCGAACTTGCCGCGGTGGTCGAAGACAACCCCGCCAGCCTGCTTGCTTACCGTGCCCATGGCGAAATCCTCCTGCGCCGCGACGACGCGGTCGGGGCGCTCGACAAGTTCGAGAAGGCGCTCCTCCTCCACGACGAGGATCCGCGCCTCTACCTCGAGATCGTCGACCTCTGCATCAAGACGGAAAAACCGGAGCGGGCCGCTTGGTGGCTTTCCCGCGCCCGCGAAAAATTTCCCAACCTCCCCGAACTGCCTTTCTACGAGGGTCAGCTCCTCGCCCACCTCAAGCGCTGGCGCGAAGCACTCAACGCCATGGATGTCTCCGCCGACTTGGCGGCCCGCTACCAGCCTTCCTTCCTCACGCCCGAGTTTTATTTCCAGCACGGCGTGGTGGCCGAGCGATCCGGCGAGCACGATGCCGCCTCGCGCCATTTTCTCGCCTGCCTCGACTTGGATCCGGAGCACGCGCCGGCGCTCAATTACCTCGGATACATGTGGGCCGAACGCGGGGTCAACCTCGCCGAGGCGGAGGAATTCATCCGCCGCGCCGTCGACCGCGAACCCGACAACGCCGCCTACCTCGACAGCCTCGGCTGGGTCCTTTACCAGCAGGGGCGCTACCACGAAGCCCTCGCGCCGCTCGAGCGCGCCGCGCAAATCGCCGCCGGCGAACCCGATGCCACCATCGAGGAACATCTCGGCGATGTGCTGCAAAAACTCGGACGCCGCAACGAGGCGGTCAAAGCGTGGGAACGCGCCGCCTCCCTGCCCGGAGCCTCCGAAGCTCTCGCCGCCAAATTGCAAGCCGCCGGAGGCGCCGTCCCGACCGAAGCGGCCAACGCCGGCGCCGCCCAGCCTTGAATTTCCTTGAGCATGCGCCCCACGCGCCGCATGTTTTTCTTTCCGCGACAGCGAGCATCCGTAGCTCAATGGTAGAGCAGTTGACTCTTAAAAAGTTTCGGCATTTTGGGCGGTTTTGGTTCTTGTTGAAAAAT
>CAYQMP010000236.1:0-3664 GCA_964418615.1 uncultured Chthoniobacter sp.
ACCAAATTCCACCGCCCCCTGCAAATTCGGATCCGTCATCGCCACCGCCCGCGCCCCTCGCTCCGCCGCCAACTGCACGATATCCTCCGGCCGCAGCAGCGAATCCATGAAGCTGAAGCAGCTCTTCACATTGAGGACCGGCAGGGATACGCGGCCCGCGTGTCCGCTCTTTGCCGTGCGGACGAGCGGGCCGCTCGTCCCTACCTTTTGTAGCGTCGCCGTCCCCGGCGACGGCTGTTGCCGATAACGGCCGGCGGCGGGGACGCCGCCGCTGCATTTATGCCGACCGCCGCCAACTGACGACCGACGACTCTGCTGCGCCGGTAGTTGATGCCCTCTCACCACACTCCCGGCACCATAACGCTCCTTCGCCTCATCCATGACCCGCGCCAACTCGCGCCTTGTTTCGCGGTCGTATCCCGTCCCCGGCAAGTCCAGCGCACCCTGATGCCACCCGCCACCATCATAGACCCGCGAAAGCTTCAACCCGACCAAACGCAAACTCACCCGACGATCCCACGCCCGCCGCGCCAACCGGTCGATCACGCCGTAGATATCGGTCTCCAAATCCGTCGGCTCGCCGAGACTCTCGCTCCGGCGGCTTTGTTCCATGTCGTTGTAACGCAGCCGCACCTCGACGCAGCGGATCATCTTCCCGTCGGACCGCACCTTGGCCATGAGATGATCGGCCATCCCGCGCAACACGCGCCGCACGAATTCCTCATCCGTCGTGTCTTCGTCGAATGTCTCCTGCTTGCCGTAAGACTGCGCGTCGGCCCGTTCGGTCGTAATCGGACGCTCGTCGATACCGAGCGCAAACTCCCGCAGCTGCCCCGCCCCCGATCCCGCGATCAACTCCAGACTTTCCACTGTCGTCTCCGCCACCTGCGCGATGCGGTGCAAGCCGGCCGCCTGGAACACGCGCTCCATCTTCGCCCCCACCCCCGGCAGCCACTTCACCTCAAGCGGCGCGAGAAATTCCCGTTCCGTCCCCACCGCCACCTCGAGAAAATTGTCCGGCTTGCGCAGCTTCGACGCTATCGAGGCAACGAGCTTGTTCGCGCCAAGTCCCTGCGAGACCGAGAGCCGCAAATGATCGCGGATATTTTTGCGCAACCGCTCGGCCGCCGTGCGCGGACTCCATTTCGTCACCCCCGACAAATCCCCGTAACCCTCGTCGATCGATCCCACCTCCACCACCGGCGTGTAATCATGGACCAACGAAAACATCAGCCGCGAAAAGTGCTCATACTTTTCGTAATCCCCCGGAAGCACGATGAGGTGCGGACAAATCTTCAACGCCCGCGCCGTCGGCATCGGCGTGTAAACCCCCAACCGCCGCGCCTCGTAACTCGCCGAGGCAATGATCCCCCGCTTCATCCCCCCGACCGCCACCGCCTTCCCGCGCAAACGCGGCTCGGACGCCACCTCGCACCCGACAAAAAACGCATCGGCATCCAAATGCACCGCCGCCCGCTGTTCCGTCCGCTTCACACTGCGGATTTAGCACATCCGCCATATACTGTTCAAATGTTCAGTATTATAAGCGCGTCATACGATTGACAAGCAACCGTGGTCATACCATGGTCATTTTATGCAAGTGACGGTCACCCAATTCAAAGCCAAGTGCCTCGGACTGATCGAGAAGGTGCAACGCGAGAAGTGCTCCATCGTGGTCAGTCGCCACGGACAACCGGCCGTGGAATTGGTCGCGGTCGAGAAGGCACCCGCCCCCGTTTTGTTCGGACGCGCCGCCGGAACAGTGTCCTTACATGACGAAGCATTCAGCACCGGCGAAACTTGGTCCGCCGATGCTTGAGAAAACCGCCGCGGTTGTGTTCGACACGCACATCTGGCTGCGTGCGTCGGCAGGCGACCCGCAACTCGGGGCATTGCAAAACTTCCGCGGCACCGCGATTGTCCCGGCCATTTCCGTCTGGGAAGTGGCCATGTTGGCTTCCAAGGAACGCATCGAATTGCAGCCCGACGTTGACCGTTGGATCCGCAAAAATCTCCGATCTCCGGTCCGCCTCGAACCCCTCCATCCCGAGATCAGTCTCGAAAGCTGTCGTTTGGAGGATTTCCACGGCGACCCCGCCGACCGCCTCATTGTCGCCACCGCTCTCGTCCTCGGAGTGCCATTGATCACCGCCGACCGTCAAATCATCGGCTGGAACGAACGCCGCGCGCAGTTGCAAATCATCCGCGCAGATTCACTGGCTGCCTGAGCCGGTTTGTTCTTCCCGCACCCGCGGTTCCTCGCCCGCCATCCGCAAAGCAAGCGTTTCCGCTTCCTCGAGCCATTCGAGCGTCTCGCGAAAGGTCATGCCGCGATCGACCAAGCGATCGAACTCCCGCCCTCCGGCGTACCCCAGTGCCAATCCAATTGGATTTTATCGGCTGTCTTTTTCATCAACCCCTCCCCTCCGTCCTCTGCGGTTTCTCAACCAAGCTTGGTCAGTCCCGCCTCGACCACGTCCAAGCCTTCGTTGAGTTGCGCCTCGGTGGCGACCAGCGGGATCAAGAAACGCAACACATTGCCATGCGTGCCGCAGGATAGGGTGATCACCCCATGCTCGTAGTTGTGTTTGACCAGCGCGGCCGCGGCCGGTTTGTCCGGTTCTTTGGTGGCGCGGTCTTTGACCAACTCGATGGCCCGCATCGGACCCAAGCCCCTCACCTGACCGATTTGGGGGAATTTTTGGGACCAAGACTCCAAACGGTCTTCCAAAAGTCTTCCCAACTTGCCCGCGTGCTCCAGAGTCTTAGGATCGTCGAATTTGTCCATCACCGCCAACGCCGCGGCACAGGCGACCGGATTTCCGGCATAGGTCCCCCCCACCCCGCCGACCCCGACCGCATCGATCACCTCCGCCTTGCCGACCACGGCCGAGAGCGGCAAGCCGTTGGCCAAGCCTTTGGCCAAAACGAGAAGATCAGGCGCCACGCCGGACTGCTCGCAAGCGAAGAGCGTTCCGGTCCGACCGAATCCGGTCTGGATCTCGTCGAAAATGAGCACCGCACCGTGCTGGTCGCACCACTCGCGCAGCATGCGCAGGAAAGGCGCCGGCGCGGGAATGAACCCGCCCTCCCCCGTGACCGGTTCGATGATCACGGCGGCGACATTCGTTTCGCCGATGTCGGCATGCGCCATTTCCTCGAATTGCGCGAAGGCCTCGCGGCACAAACAACGCGGCAACGAGCACGGCAGTTTCCCGGGACAGACCGGCGCTTCCCCGTCGATCCCCGGCCAGCGGTAAAAATCCGGAAACGGCGCGCGATAGACTTCCGAAGGGAACGGACCGAAACCGCTCTTGTAAGGGTTCGCTTTCCCCGTCAGCGCCATCGCCATATAGGTGCGCCCGTGGAAAGCGTGCTCGAAACAAATCACCGCCTGGCGCTTGGTGTAAGCGCGGGCGAACTTGATCGCGTTTTCCACCGCCTCCGCCCCGGAGCTGGCCAAGAACGTCTTCTTGGCAAAATCCCCCGGCGCCCGCGCATTGAGCCGCTTGGCCACTTCCACGTAGCCCTCGTAAGCGACCACATTGATGCTCGTGTGGAAAAATTTCTCCGCCTGCGCCTTGGCCGCCGCCACGACCGACGGCTCGCCGTGCCCGAGATTGGTCACCCCGATGCCGCAGGCAAAATCGAGGAACGTATTCCC
>CAYQMP010000237.1:0-3659 GCA_964418615.1 uncultured Chthoniobacter sp.
CCGCAATCTCAAAGACCGCCCCTTCCCCGGCTGGGCCAAGAAAGCCGAGCGCCTGAAAATCCTCGGCGAGATCCAGGACCACGTGGCGGCCATTCCCGCGATGGACGACGGCTACAACGCCCCGCTGCAGGAGCTCAGCGCGCTGCAGAAGCAAATCCTCGTCGAGCGCCACCTCGTCAGCCGCGAGCACGCCTCGAAGAGCGCCGGCAGCGCGGTGGTCATCAGCCACGACCAGCAGCTCAGCATCATGATCAACGAGGAGGACCACCTGCGCATGCAGTCGCTCCTCCCCGGCCTCCAGCTCCGCGAGGCCTACAAGATCAACAACGAGGCCGACCTCTTCCTCGAAGACCGACTGCCCTACGCCTTCCATCCGGACCTCGGCTACCTCACCGCCTGCCCGACCAACGTCGGCACCGGCCTGCGCGCCTCGGCCATGGTCCACCTGCCCGGCCTCGTCCTCGCCGAACAGATCAACCAGATCGTCAATTCGGTCGGCAAAATCGGCCTGGCCGTCCGCGGCCTCTACGGCGAAGGCACCGAGGCCCTCGGCAATCTTTTCCAAGTCTCCAACCAGACCACGCTCGGCGAAACCGAGGAGGAAATCATCGACCGCCTGGTCAAAGTCATCGAGCAGGTCATCGAGCACGAGCAGAACGCCCGCCAGATGCTCCTCGAGCGCCGCGCCAACATGCTCCTCGACCAGATCGGTCGCGCCTATGGCGTGCTCGGTCATGCCAGAGCCATCGCTTCGAAGGAAGCGCTCAACCTTCTTTCGGTGATGAAACTCGGGGCCGACCTCGGGCTTTTCCCCGAATCCGCCCAGCTGGCCGTGGACGAACTTTTCATGACGACCCAGCCGGCCCACCTGCAGCTCGGGGAGAAAAAAGAGAAGCTCAGTCCGGAGGAGCGGGACACCTTGCGCGCCGATCTGGTCCGTGCGAAAGTGAAGAAGATTCCGGAACCCGATATCGCCAAGGTCACCCCGACCGGAAACGGTAACGGCAAGAAAAAGGACAAATGAACAATTTCACGCCCCGCGCCCAGCAAGTCCTCGCGCTCGCCCGCAAGGAGGCCGACCGGTTCAACCACAACTACGTGGGCACCGAGCACCTCCTCCTCGGCCTGATCAAACTCGGCCAGGGCGTGGCCATCAACGTCCTCGCCAAGATGGGCCTCGACCTCGAAACGGTCCGCATGGAAGTCGAAAAACAAGTCGGCTCCGGACCCGAGACCAAGATGGTCGGCAACATTCCCTACACGCCACGCGTGAAAAAAGTCCTCGCCCTCGCCGGCAAGGAAGCCAAGGCGCTCGGACACTCCTACGTCGGCACGGAACACATTTTGCTCGGTCTGCTCCGTGAAGGTGACGGCGTGGCCGCCAAGGTGCTCAAGAACCTCGACGTGGACATCGAGCGCACGCGCAACGAAATCCTCCGCGAACTCAACCCGAATTTCAGCCCCGAGGACGAGGACATGGAAGCCGCCGAAGTCGGTGGAGGGGGTGGCGGCGCCGGCAAGCAAGTCAAGACGCCCGCCCTGCGCGCCTTCGGACGCGACCTCACCGAGTTGGCCAAGAAGGGCAACATGGACCCGGTCATCGGCCGCACCAACGAGATCGAACGCGTCATCCAGATCCTCTGCCGCCGCACGAAAAACAATCCCGTCCTCATCGGTGAAGCCGGCGTGGGCAAGACCGCCATCGCCGAGGGCCTTGCCCAAGAAATCGTGGCCGGCAATGTCCCCGAACTCCTCCGCGACAAACGCGTCATCACCCTCGACCTCGCCCTCATGGTCGCCGGCACCAAATACCGCGGACAATTCGAGGAGCGCATCAAGGCGGTGATGGACGAAATCCGCAAGAGCAAGAACATCATCCTTTTTATCGACGAGTTGCACACCATCGTCGGCGCCGGCTCGGCCGAGGGCGCGATGGACGCTTCGAACATCATCAAACCCGCCCTCTCCCGCGGCGAACTGCAGTGTGTCGGCGCCACCACGCTGAACGAATACCGCAAATACATCGAGAAGGACGCCGCTCTCGAACGCCGCTTCCAGACGGTGAAGGTCGATGCCCCGAGCGTGGAGGACACCATCCTCATCCTCAAAGGCATCCGCCCCAAATACGAGGCGCACCACAAAGCCAAACTCACCGACGAAGCCCTCGAGTCCGCGGCCAAACTTTCCGACCGTTACCTCACCGGACGCTTCCTGCCGGACAAAGCCATCGACGTGATGGACGAAGCCGGCGCCCGCGCGCGCATCCAGAACATGACGCGCCCGCCCGATGTGAAAACCCTCGAGGTCGAAATCGAGGAAATCCGCGGACAAAAAGAAGCCGCCATCAAAGCGCAGGATTTCGAGAAAGCCGCCGCCCTGCGCGACAGCGAGAAACAGGCCCGCGAAAAGCTGGAAAAAATCATGTCCGACTGGCGCACCCAGCGCGACGAGAAGGAAGTGGTGGTCAGCGAGGACGACATCCTGCACGTCATTTCCAAATGGACCGGCATCCCGCTGGCCCGCATGGACCAGAACGAGACCCGCAAGCTTCTCGCCATGGAAGGCGAGTTGAAGAAGTCCGTCATCGGCCAAGACGAAGCCGTCATCGCCATCAGCAAAGCCCTCCGCCGCTCGCGCGCCGACTTGAAAGACCCGCGCCGCCCGATCGGCTCGTTCATTTTCCTCGGGCCGACCGGTGTCGGAAAAACCTTCCTCGCCCGCACCCTCGCCGAATTCATGTTCGGCGACGCCGACTCGCTCATCCAGATCGACATGTCGGAATACATGGAGAAGTTCACCGCCTCCCGCCTCATCGGCTCGCCTCCGGGCTATGTCGGACACGAGGAAGGCGGACAACTCAGCGAGGCCGTGCGCCGCCGCCCGTATTCCGTGGTCCTCTTCGACGAAGTGGAGAAAGCCCACCCCGACGTCATGCACCTCCTCCTGCAGATCCTCGAGGAAGGCAAGCTGACCGATTCGCTCGGCCGCAAGATCGATTTCCGCAACACCATCATCATCATGACGTCCAACGTCGGCGCCGAGTTGCTCAAGAAGCAGACCAGCCTCGGCTTCGGCGCGCCCAAGCTCGACGAGAGCCACGAGGGCATGCGCGACAAGGTGATGGAAGAGACCAAGCGCGTCTTCAAACCCGAATTCCTCAACCGCCTCGACGACATCATCGTCTTCCACAGCCTGCAGAAGAGCGACCTCGATCACATCGTCGACCTCGAAGTGAAGAAAGTCATCGACCGCCTCAAAGCCAAGGAGATCACCGTGGTCCTCGAGCCCGAGGCCAAGGAATTCCTCATCAGCAAGGGCTACGACCCGCAATACGGCGCGCGTCCCATGCGCCGCGCCGTCGAGCGCTATCTCGAAGACCCGGTGGCCGAAGAAATCCTCCGCGGCAGCTTCCAACCCGGCCAGGAACTCCACGTGGTCAAAGACGGCGACAAACTCGCCTTCAAAGCCAAAGGCGGCACCGAACCCCCGGCGTTAGCTGCGGCCGAGAAGTAGGGTAGGTGGATCGCGCCGTCCCGGCGCGATAATCCCTTCACGCATCGCGATGAGGACATCGCGATCCACCAGCTCTGCAAAAACATTGCAAGTCCCTAGGCACTTCCCTACCTGCCCCGGTAGGGCGTGGCGTCCCCGACGCGCCG
>CAYQMP010000238.1:0-3650 GCA_964418615.1 uncultured Chthoniobacter sp.
GCGTGACCAACTGCAACGTGGCCGTCCGCGAATGGAACGACGACGTCATCTTCCTGCGCAAAATCGTCCCCGGCCCCGCCGACCAAAGCTACGGCATCCAAGTGGCAAAACTCGCCGGCCTTCCCGAGCCCATCCTCAAACGCGCGAGGGAGATCCTGCAAAACCTGGAAAACTCCGAACTCACCACCGAAGGCAAACCGGCCCTCGCCGAAAAACCCAAACGCTCCCACAAACTCCGCGCCTTCACCAACCAACTCGACCTCTTCGAGTCGTAGCGCCCGTCCCCTCAACGCCTGTAGGGGCCGTCCATGACCGCCGGAACCTAGCCCTCCAACCCCGCGCAAAACTCCCGAAAAGCCTTCTCCTCCTCCGCCGTCGCCACACCAGCGACGATGTGCCCGGCCAAACTCTTCGCAACAGCTTTTTGATCCTCAGGCAAAGCGAGCTTCTTGATCACAAGCCTGATGATCGACGCGAAGGTATTGCCGTTGTAGAAACAGAAAGGCGCCATGCGGTGGCAACGGCGGCAAAGATCCACCGCCTCTTGAAGACCCATCGCCGCATTATGGCGTGAATCCCAGAGAGCCTTGGTCGCGTCGTGTCCGTCGGATGTCGGTTTGTGAAGAGCGCTCTTCGCTTGGCAAAGCACAGCGTTCTGCGCCGTGACAATCTCCCAATCGAACGGCGCCAACCATGCCCTCGCTGGTCCCATGATCAGGTCCCCTTGCCGCGGTTGGACTCCCTAATCTTCTCCAGTTCGGCGACCCCGGTAGGTTTCAAGTAACCCCTGCCTGTTCTAGCGTACACGGGCTCGGCACTGAATTTATCCTGAATCGCCAAACCTTCCTTCATCAATTCGATGAACAAGGGATTTTTCAGCAACTCCGGATCAATGACCGGCTTCATTTTTTAAACATAACATCACCCCCTCTCCTGCGCAAAGCTCCCTTGCGTCTCCTTTCTGCGGCTCACGCTCTCTTCACTCCCCGACATTGACACCCCAATCACCCCTCAAAGAAACTCGCACCATGCCACTTTTGCGTTTCACCAAGATGAACGGTGCCGGCAATGACTTCGTCATGCTCGACAACCGCGACGAGTCGCTCGCCCTCACCGACGCTCAGATCGCCCGCCTCTGCGACCGCCATCGCGGCGTCGGGGCAGATGGACTGCTCCTGGTCGAAAAACCGGAAGGCAAAGCCGATTTCCGCATGCGCTATTACAATGCCGACGGGCGCGAGGCCGAAATGTGCGGCAACGGTGCGCGTTGCTTTGCGCGCTTTGTCGACAAAATCGCCGGGGCCAAGGACGGTGCGGTCAATTTCGAGACCCCGGCCGGCGAGATCTCCGCCACCCTGCGCGGCGATCAGGTGTCCCTCGCCATGAGCCAACCCGGACCTTTTGCCGACGGGGTGGAACTCGACGCGGAAGGTCGGAATCTGACCGTCTACTTCATCAACACCGGCGTCCCCCACGCCGTGGTCTTGGTCGAGGATTTGGATGGCACGGACGTGCACAAGCTCGGCGCCGCCTTGCGCCACCACCATCACTTCCAGCCGCGCGGGACCAACGTCAATTTCGTCCGCCAGCTCGGCCCCCAAGACCTCGCCATCCGCACCTACGAGCGAGGGGTCGAGGCCGAGACCCTCGCTTGCGGCACCGGCGTGGTGGCCAGCGCCCTGACCGTCGCCGCGCTGACCGGCGCCGAATCTCCCATCCGCGTCCTGGTCAAAGGCGGCGACACGCTGAGCGTGGACTTCCTGCGCTCGGGTGAAGGTTTTTCCCACGTTGTCCTGACCGGCCCCGCCGATTTTGTCTTTGAAGGCGAGATCAACGTCTAGTTCACTCGCCCCATGTTCGCCGGCACCTACACCGCTCTCATCACGCCCTTCCGCAACGGCCAAGTCGATTACGACGGCTTCCGTCAGTTGATCGAGGCCCAGATCGCCGGCGGCGTGGACGGTATCGTCCCCGTCGGCACCACGGGAGAATCGCCGACGCTTTCGCACGACGAACACCGCGACGTGATCAAAGCCGCCGTGGAGATCGCCGCCGGGCGCGTCAAAGTGGTCGGCGGCACCGGCTCCAATTCGACCGAGGAAGCGATCGGACTCACGCAGGACGCCGAGAAAACCGGCGCCGATGGAGCCCTCATCGTCGCTCCCTACTACAACAAGCCCTCACCCGAAGGCCTCTACCGTCACTTCCGCGCCATCGCGGAAAACACCAAGCTACCGATCATCCTCTACAGCATTCCCGGACGCTGCGGCATAGAGATCGGCGTGCAAGTCGTCGCGCGTTTGGCCAAAGACTGCCCCAACATCGTGGCGATCAAGGAGGCCGGCGGCACCGTCGAGCGGGTCAGCCAGTTGCGCCAGGCCGTGCCCGACACCTTTGAAATCATCTCCGGCGACGACTCGCTCACGTTGCCGTTTGTTTCCGTCGGAGCCGTCGGCGTCATCAGCGTGGCTTCCAATGTCGCTCCGGGACCCGTCAGCGAACTGGTCCAGGCCGCACGCGAAGGCCAGATGCAGCGCGCCGAGCAACTCCATCGCCGCCTGTATCCGCTCTTCAAAAACCTCTTCATCGAAAGCAATCCGTCCCCGGCCAAATACGCCCTTTCGCTCACCATGGGCCTGTCGCCCGAGCTGCGGCTGCCTTTGGTCGAAATGAGCGAAGAAAGCCGTCAAGTCGTCCGCGCCACCTTGGCCGAACTCGGCCTCCTCCCATGAGCACATCCCTGCGTCTCTGCATCTTCGGCGCCAAGGGCCGCATGGGCCAGGCCTTGATCCGATGTGCCGGCGAAGATCCGGAATTGGTCGTGACGGCGGAGATCGACGCCGGGGATGATTTCACCGCAGCCCTCGCCAAGTGCGACGCCGTGATCGACTTTTCCGCCACGCACATCACCCCGCAGGTGGCCAAAGCCTGCGCGGATGCCGGGAAAGTGCTCGTCGTCGGCACCACCGGACACGAACTCGCCGAGCGCGAACAGATCAACAAAGCCTCCGAGCGCATTCCGCTCGTCTTCTCGCCCAACTACAGCGTCGGGGTGAACACTCTATTCTGGCTGACCCGCAAAGCCGCCGAAATCCTCGGCCCCGGTTTCGACCTCGAGGTCGTTGAAATGCACCATCGCCTCAAAAAAGATTCCCCTTCCGGCACCGCGCGCCATCTGGCCGAGATCCTCGCCGAGGTTCGCAAGCTCGATTACGTTGAAGCTGCCCGCCACGGCCGCGCCGGCATCGTCGGCGAGCGCACGAATGATGAAATCGGCGTCCACGCCATTCGCGGCGGCGACGTCGTCGGCGACCACACCGTCATCTACGCCGCCCCCGGGGAACGTCTCGAACTGACCCACAAAGCCTCCAGTCGAGACACCTTCGCCCGCGGAGCCCTCCGCGCCGCCAAATGGGCGTCGAAGCAACCCGCGGGTCTTTATGACATGCAGGACGTGCTCGGGTTGAAGTAGGCCCCGACAACGAACGTGCCCTGCTGCAAATTGAAGCGGCGGTCTGCCGAGGCTTGGCGAGACAGGTTGCCTCTCTGCGGCCAACTGATACCAACGTCCCTCTACTTGCAGACTTTGATCGAAGGGTGGATCGCGATGTCCCCATCGCGATAACCGGACTGAAATATCGCGCCGGGAC
>CAYQMP010000239.1:0-3608 GCA_964418615.1 uncultured Chthoniobacter sp.
TTCGGTCCGGAGCACGCCTTCGTTCCGCGCGAGGAAATCCTCAGCTTCGAGGAAATTGTCCGGGTGGTGCGCCTTGCGGGCGGACTCGGGGTGCGCAAGATCCGGCTGACCGGTGGCGAGCCTTTGTTGCGGCGGGAATTGCCGTCGCTGGTGCGCATGCTGGCCGGGTTGCCGGAGGTCGAAGACCTTGCCCTGACCACCAACGGTTTGTTGCTGGCCGGTTTTGCCCAAGAGTTGCGCGATGCGGGATTGCATCGTGTCACGGTGAGTCTTGATGCTCTCGACGATGCGTTGTTCCGCCGCTTGGGCGGATCGCGCCGCGGGGTCGACGAAGTGCTGGCCGGGATGCAAGCCGCCCGGCGTTCCGGATTGGCGGTGAAGGTGAACTGCGTGGTGCGGCGCGGACTCAACGAGAGCGAAGTGATGCCGCTGGCCGAATTCTGCCGCGCCGGCGGTTACCTTCTGCGCTTCATCGAATACATGGATGTGGGCAACCACAACCGCTGGAGAGCCTCCGAAGTGGTGCCGGCCGCGGAATTGCGCGAATTGCTCGGTCGCCGCTTCGGCCTAATCCCCCTCGAGCCGTCCGTCTGCGGCGAAGTGGCGCGGCGTTACCGCTATGGCGACGGATGCGGTGAGGTCGGCTTTGTCGCCTCGATCACCGAGCCTTTTTGCCGCGATTGCAACCGGGCGCGGCTGACGGCCGATGGCAAGCTCGTCACCTGCCTGTTCGCCGCTGAGGGCTTCGACTTGCGGACCCCGCTGCGGTCCGGACGCAACGACCGGGAGTTGGCCGGACTGATCCGCGGCCTGTGGACCGGTCGGGCTGACCGCTACTCCGAGTTGCGCGGGGCAGTGCCCGGGGATGTCCGGCCCAAAGTCGAGATGTCCTACGTCGGCGGCTAGTCCGGACTTGCCGGGAGCGCGGACCGGCTTATAAGGGCAACATGAAACGTTCCCTCCTCACTCTGCTCCTCCTCGCCCTCGTTTCCCCAGGCTCGCTGCTTGCCCAAGAAACGTCAACCGATGCCGCCGCGGCCGAAGCACCGGTCATTGCCGCCGAGGACACGGCAGGAATGGAGTCGAAAGTCGGCACGGAGGTCGTCGTCGAAGGGGTGGTGCGCAACGTGGGCAAAGGTCCGAATGACGGCATCACTTTCATCAATTTCGGCGACCGGCGCTCCGGCTTTGTCGCCGTGGTCTTCCGTCCGGCCTATGACAAATTCCCCGACGGCTTCGACAAATTCGCCCAGCAGAAAGTGCGGGTCCGGGGCCTTCTGGAGAAATACCGAGATCAGCAGTTGCAGATCAAACTCTTCACCCCCGATCAGATCGAGATCGTGACCAGCGAAGAGGCGGCGCCCGCCGCGCCTTGAGGCTCAGCCGCCGACCGGAGCACGCTCGGCCAGCAGACGCTCGGCGTATTTGGCGAGGATATCGAACTCGAGATTGACCGTATCACCGGCCTCAAGATCGCCGAGGTTGGTGTTCTCGAGGGTGTGCGGGATGACCCACACGGTGAAGCGGTCCGGTCCGAGTGAGGCGATGGTCAGGCTGGTGCCGTTGACCGCGATGGATCCTTTGAACGCGGCGTAGCGGGCGAACTCGGCCGGCAGTGCTATGTCGATTCGCACGTCGGGCCCCTTCTCGGCGATCTCCAGCACCGCCGCGGTGCAGTCGATATGCCCCTGCACGAAATGCCCGCCCAGCCGACCATCGACCCGCAGGGCGCGCTCGAGGTTGACCGGATCGCCCGGCTTGAGGGCACCGAGATTGGTCCGGTCGAGGGTTTCTTGGAGGATGTCGAACATCAGCTGCCGGTCGCGGTGCGCGGTGACCGTGAGGCAGCATCCGTTTACCGCGACGCTTTCGCCGACGCGGACCCGGCCGGCCGTGCGCGGAGCTTCAAGCAGCAATTGCACGGCGTGGTCGGTCCGGCGCAACCACCCTACCTCGCCAACTTCGCGGACCAAACCGGTGAACATTCCGAAAAATTTAGGCCTGGCGGTCCGATTTAAGGAGAAAATTCGGAGGGGCGGCGAGAAATGAGACCGCTTTGTCGCAAGTTTCGCTTGCCGCTCTTGGAAGGCATGGCCGAACCTTTGCGGCTCAACCAAACCCGCGCCGCGCATGTCCGCCGGCTGCCGCACCTCGAATCCAAGCCATGCATTCTTTCATTTCCAGCCGCACCTTCCGCACCTTCGGTGTCGTTGCCTCCGCCGCCGCGCTCACCGCTTGCTCGACCGCAGGCATCGCCAAAAACAACACGGTGCCCGTCGTGGCCACGGCTTACGGTTCCTCGGCCAAGTGCAATAGCAAATGGGCCGGCCGCAACGCCATCGGCGGCCGTCTCAAGTCCGGCGACGTGACCAGTGCCGCAGCCGACTGGTCGCGCTTCCCGGTCGGGACCAAGTTCCGCGTCAAGGAAACCGGCCGCGTCTATGTGGTCGACGACTACGGCTCGGCCATGGTCGGCAAAGACAAAGTCGACCTGTTCAAGACGAACTACCGCGAAGTCTACCGCTGGGGTGTGCGCAACGTGAATCTCGAGATCATCGAGTGGGGCAGCTTCGAAAAAAGCCTGGCCATCCTCAAACCCCGTTCCCGCAACCGCCACGTGAAGTCCATGGTGCAGTCGCTCGAAGCCAAACTGCGCAACGGCCAGACCGAGCGCGCGGGGTAGGCGGTCGTTCAACCCGAGAGGTAGGGACGAGCGGCCCGCTCGTCCGTGGTCGTCCCGCTACGCCGCCGCTTCTTCGACCGGCGCGCAAGTGCAGAAAAGATTGCGGTCGCCGTAAACATTGTCCACGCGCCGGACCGACGGCCAGAATTTGTTCTCGCGCAGCCAAGGCAGAGGAAACGCGGCGGCTTCCCGCGAGTAGCTGTGCGACCAGTCGTCGGCCATAACGCACTCCGCGGTATGCGGGGCGTTCTTTAGCGGATTGTCCGTCTTGTCGAGTCGTCCTTCCTCGATGGCCACCAGTTCGCCATGGATGGCGATCATGGCATCGCAGAAGCGGTCCAATTCCTCGAGCGATTCGCTTTCGGTCGGCTCGACCATCAGCGTGCCGGGCACCGGCCAACTCATCGTCGGGGCGTGGAAGCCGTAGTCGATGAGCCGCTTGGCGATGTCTTCCACCTCGATGCCGGCCCGCTGTTTCCATTCGCGCATGTCGAGAATGCACTCGTGGGCCACGCGGCCGTTCTTGCCCTTGTAGAGCACGGGGAAATGCGGCTCGAGGCGCTTGGCGATGTAGTTGGCGTTGAGGATGGCCACCTTGGTCGCGTGCTCCAATCCTTCTGCACCCATCATGCGGATATACATCCACGAAATGGGCAGAATGCTCGCGCTGCCCCAAGGCGCTTGTGAAACTTCGCCGATGGCCTGATCACCGCCCGTTTTGATGATGCTGTGTCCCGGCAGGAAGGGCGCGAGGTGGGCGGCAACTCCGATCGGACCCATGCCCGGACCGCCACCGCCGTGCGGGATGCAGAACGTCTTGTGCAGATTGAGATGGCAGACGTCGGCCCCGATATCACCCGGTCGGCACAGGGCGACCTGCGCGTTGAGGTTGGCGCCGTCCATGTAGACTTGTCCGCCCGCCGCG
>CAYQMP010000240.1:0-3607 GCA_964418615.1 uncultured Chthoniobacter sp.
CGTCGGTCGGATTTTCCGTGATCGAGGGGCGCTCGTAGATCGTGATGATGAAGTCCTGGATGAAGATGTTGAACATCAACTCGGTGGCCGGTGAGATGAGCAAATATTGGCCGCCGAGGTCGGGGTCGTTGAGGTAGTAGTTGTATCCCAACCCGAGATTGAGGCTCACGCTGTTGATCCGGGTGATCGGCCAGTAGAGATTCATGCCGACCCGCGGCGAGAGGACCAGACTTCCTTGGGGATCGTCTTCGGAGAGATTGACGTTCGTGTTGTATTCGACACCCATGCCGGCATCGAAAGACATCTGCACCGGGCCGGCTTTGATGTTGTAGCCGCCGACGCGCATCATGTTCAGCGGTTGGGCCAAGCGCTGACCGCCGGTCGAGGGCCGGTTGATGCTCGGGGTCGAACCTTGGAAGCGCGTGGCGCCGGTCGAGGCGGGAGCAAAACCTCCCCGCGGTCCGCCACCCACACCCCCCACTCCGGAACTCGTGCCAATCGCCGCCGGGCCTATGCCGGAGGAGTATTGGGCACGTCCGATCGCGGCCGGCACCGTGAACAGGGCGGCAAGCAAAAGGACGTAAGTGGGTCGCTTCAAGGCAGTCATGGAAAATGCCGGAATCGCAAAGACCGGCGAGAATTACACAAACCGGGGAATTTGTCCGCAACTCTTTCATCCCCGCTGGAGGGAGCAGCCATTCGGTCCGAAAGGCCGACGAGTCCGAAAAGTCCTATACCGGCTCCCAAAAGATTTCGGACTTTGCCCCCCAAGGTAGGGAACGAGCGGCCCGCTCGTCCGCTCTCTTTACAACGGACACGCGAGCTCTCCGAGCCGGAGGTCCGCGTGTCCCACCCCAAGAATCATGTCCAAACGTCCCTATCCTTTCGGGCTGCGCTCTTATTCCACGGGAGCAACCGGCCGCGCCTCGACGGCGGCCGGCATCGGTGTTTCGGGCGAAGGCCCTCCCTCGTGCAAGTAGCGGACGAGGAAGCGATCGAAGAGGGCCAGACAAGCGAGAGCCCCGAAATAGACCGCGTAGTGGTCGAGGGGCAGCCCGCCGACGTTAACAACCCGCGACCGCAAGGCATCGAGCAACGCACCCCAGACAATCGGCGCCGCACCGAGGCCGAGACTCGAGATCACGGTGAACAAGGCGAAGAAATGGTTCCGCCCCATGGCAGGAATGCTGCCCATGACAATCCGGGTGTTGGCCACCCCGAAGACCGCACCGGCCAGACCACCAGCGAAATTGAGCAGTCCAACCAGCCACTCGGCCGCCGGCCAGATGCCCGCGGCGAGGAGAAACCACCCCGCGATGACCGCGGCGAAGAGGACCAAGGATCGTCCCAGCCACGGCTTGCTCCCCGTGGCATCGAGACGCGGCCCCGCCCAAGCCAGACCGGCCAGAGCTCCGACAAAGGAAAGCGCGTTGAGCAGCAAAACCATGCCTTCGGCATACCTTTCGCGTCCGGCCAGGAACTCGACGGTGAACACCCCGAGGCTGCCGATCACTGTCATGTAAAAGGTGGTGAACCAGAGCAGCCGGGCAAAGGGCGGATAACGCAACATCGCGCCCCACGGCACCGGGGCCCCGGAATTCTTCCGCTCCTCCGGCGATTGCGCGTCGGGAATCCGGCCGATGAACCAAAGGCTGACCAGCGCCGACATCAGTCCGATGGCGAAGACACCGGCATACTCCGACGCTTCCACCGTTCCCGCCATGACCCAAGCCGAGCCGAGCAACGCGACGAGACAGCCCACATGCATGAACGCATTGTCCCGCGAGAGGAAACGTCCGCGCATTTCCTCCGGCACCAACGTGGTCAGCCACGGCAACCACGCGCCCGCCGCGAACCCGCGCAGCACGTTGAAGCAAAAGAGCGCGGCCGCGACCAAAACCAGCCGCGTCTCTGCCGCCAGCCCGGGGAGCAGCGGAACGGCCGTGAGCAGGAGAACGAAAAACGTCCGCGCCCCCCACCCCGTCAGGGCAAACCGCCGGTAACCCGTCCGGTGCAGAAACCTCGCCGCAACCAGTTGCAGGATACTGAGCAGCGGGGTGAGCGAGGCGATGGTGCCGAGCACGAGCGAGGAGGCACCGAGCGATTTGACATAGAGGATGACCGGCGCGCCCAGCACGATCTGGAAGGTCACCGCATTGAAAAAGCTGAAGCCGTTGAAATTGAGCGAGCCCGGAGGAAAACGGTTCCCCGGACGTGCAGCGCGGATCATGCAGGCGCAAACTAGCGCACCCGTGCCGCCCGCTCAACGCCCGCCAAGTGCCGGGCAAACCATTCCGCAGCCAGACGCGCCACCTGCTCGAGCGTGCCCGGCTCCTCGAACAAATGCGTTGCCCCCGGGACAATGACCAATTGCGTCGGACAGCCCATGCGGGACCGCGCCTGCTCGTTGAGTCCGATAACCACATCGTCAAGGCCGCCGACGATGAGCAGCGTGGGACACTCCACCTGCGGCAATGCGCCTCCCGCCAAGTCCGGCCGTCCCCCGCGCGAGACCACGGCGTGGACTTCACCGGGCAACTCTGCCGCCGCGACCAAAGCCGCCGCCGCTCCCGTGCTCGAACCGAACAAACCGATCGGCAACCCGGCCAATTCCTCGCGTTGGCCCGCCCATTCCACGACCTGCGCCACGCGGCGACCAAGCATCCCGATGTCAAACCGCAGTTCGCGCGTCACTTCATCCACTTGCTCTTCCTCCTCGGTGAGCAAATCCATGAGCAAAGTCCCGAGTCCCGCCCGGTTGATCACCCCGGCAACGAAGCGGTTCCGCGGACTGTGCCGGCTGCTCCCGCTGCCGTGGGCGAAAACGACCAAGCCCGCCGCGCCGGTCGGCACGGTCAGATCCCCGTGCAAGACGGCCCCGGCCAGATCGATTTCCACCGCCCGCGTCATGACGCTTTCCTCCGATTGTGCGCCAACAAGGCGCGCACCTCCTCATCGGTGGTTTGTCCGAAATCCTCATACCATTGCCCCACGGCGGAAAACCAAGCCGGTGTCTCGAGCACAACCACTTCGTCCGCATCATCCTCCAACGCGGCAACCGAATCCGCCGCACCGACCGGCGCCGCGGCAACGATGCGTGCTGCGCCGAGCGCACGCAAAGTTTGCAACCCCGCCCGCATGGTCGCGCCCGTGGCCACGCCATCATCGACCACAATGACCGTTTTGTCTTCCACCTCCAGCGCGGCATGCCCGCCGCGATAAGCCGCCACGCGTCGTTCCAACTCCCTTTCCTCTTCCAAGGCAATCCGCTCGATAGCCGCATCGCTCAGACCCAAATCCCGCACAAGCCGTTCGTTCAAGACCCGCACACCCCCCTCACCGATCGCCCCGATGGCCAACTCCTCCTGCCCCGGCGCCCCGAGCTTGCGCACGACCAGCACATCGAGCGGCGCCCCGAGAGACCTCGCCACCTCCGCCGCCACCGGCACCCCGCCCCGCGGCAATCCAAACACGACCACATCCTCGCGTCCGGCATAGTCGGCCAAGGCCCGCGCCAACAGCCTCCCAGCCTCCGCCCGGTCCCGGAAGACCCTCTCGCCCACGTCCGTTCTCAGGTTGTACAGCTCCATTACCTCGGTGGCCGCAT
>CAYQMP010000241.1:0-3594 GCA_964418615.1 uncultured Chthoniobacter sp.
GTCCGCTCGGCCCAACGAGAAAGGCAGCGGTCCGCTGGCCAGCGGACCCTACCGGGCGAGAAGCTTAATTAAGTCCGAAATCCTTTAGGGAACCGGCCTCACTTTCCCGGCAACCTTGCCTCGAGCAGCTTGTAAGCCGCCGCAGCCTTCGCCGCCTCGCGTCCGGCCTTTTCGTAATCGCCGTGCTCCGCTTCGTGTGCTGCCTCGCCCCAGGCCTTGGCCGCGTTGTTGGCCATGCCGGTGACGCGCTGGCGTGCCGTTTCATCCAGCCCGGCCACCATCCCCGGGATCGCCTTCACGCAGGCGGCAAGCGCATCGGTCGCCGCATGCGCCGCCGCCGCATCACGAGCGGCGAGCATCTCGGACAACTTCGTCTGCTGCGTTGCAATCTCGGCGCGCACTTCCGGCAAAGTCGCTGGAACAACGATGTCCGCGTGACTGTGACCATGACCGTGGTCATGGTCTTCGCCGGCGGGCACCGTAGCGGTGAGCCCGAGGGCAAGGAGGATGGTGAGGAGGTGTTTCATGATTTTGTCTCTGTTGGTTGTGGGTTGGAAAAAGCCTGCGGGACAAGCCGCTGCGCGGCACGGCGTCCGTATTGCCAGAAAACAAGCGGACGCACGACAAGGTCAAGCAGTGTGCTGGTGAACAGTCCGCAGAAAATGACCACCGCCACGGGGTGGAGGATTTCTTTGCCCGGCTGACCCGCGCCGAGGAGCAACGGCAAGAGGGCCAGTCCCGCGGTGAGGGCCGTCATGAGCACGGGCACGATGCGTTCCTGCGTGCCGCGCAGGATCATCGCTTGGTCGAACTTCATCCCCTCCTCCCGCATGAGATGCAGGTAGTGGGTGATCATCATGATACCATTGCGCGCTGCGATGCCGGTCAGGGCAATGAACCCGACCAGCGAGGCCACCGAGAGCACGCCGCCGGAGAAAAATTTCACCCCGAAGACCGCGCCGACGAAGGCCAGAGGGATGTTCAGCATGACCTGCGCCGCGAACGCCGTGCTGCGGAATTGCATGTAAAGAACGAGAAACATGGCGGCAAGGCTCAGCGTGCCGAGCAGGAGAATCATCCGCGACGCCCCCGCCTCGCTTTCGAATTGTCCGCCATAGGTGACAAAGTAGCCCTCGGGAAAGACGACGTTTTCGGCCACCGCGGCCTGCGCGTCCTGCACCGTGGAAACCAGATCGCGGCCCGCCGCATTGGCTGAGACGTAAATGCGACGCTGCGCGTTCTCGCGATTGATCATGTTCGGCCCCATGGCCTCGGAAACTTCGGCGACCAAGCCAAGCGGGACGAGTTCGCCGCCCAGGGTGTCGATCGGAATGGCCCGGATGGCATCCAAATCCTCGCGAGCCTCATCGGTGAGGCGCAACACGACATCGAAGGAGCGTTGTCCCTCGAGCACCTCGGTGACCGCCGCCCCTTTGAGGGCCAGCGAGGTGTAGCGAGCGGCTTCACCCGGACGCAATCCGTAGGCCGCGCACTTGGCGCGGTCGAAGCGCACATGGACCTGCGGCACGAGGGTGACGCGCTCGATTTGCACATCGGCCATGCCCGGGACACCGGCCACCGCATCGCGCACTTCGCCGGCCAGACGCCGCAATTCCTCCAGATCGTCGCCGAAAATCTTGATCGCGATTTGGGCCTGCACGCCGGACAAAATGTGGTCGATGCGGTGCGAGATGGGCTGGCCCACGCTCACCCCCACCCCGGGCAAGGTGGACAGACGCTGGCGGATGTCGGCCAAGATTTCCGTCTTGGAACGGTCGGACGGCTCCAACTCGAATTCGATCTCCGTGGTGTTGACCTCGAGCACATGTTCGTCCCCCTCGGCCCGGCCGGTGCGGCGGGCGACGGTCCGAGCTTCGGGCACGCCCCCGAGCAACTCCTCGGCGATGCGGCTGATGCGGTTGCTTTCCTCCAGCGAGGTGCCCGGTGCGGACACGACGAAAGCCGTGATGCTGCCCTCGTTGAATTCCGGCAGAAACTCGCGACCCAGCGTCGGCACCGTGGCCAGCGCGGCAAGAAAGAGTGCGCCGGCCGCCAGATAGACTTTCTTCGGCGCGGCGAAGCCGAAGGCAAGCACCCGTGCCTCGAAGGCTTTGATCCGGCGGACCAACCATCCGTCCTCGCGATGCTGCATGCGCTTCATCCGCGGCAGAAGCAAGGCGCAGAGCGCGGGGGTCACGGTCAACGAAACGAGCAGCGAAGCAAGTATGGAAACGATGTAGGCCACAGCCAGCGGCGTGAAGATGCGGCCCTCGATGCCCTGCAAGGCGAAGAGCGGAAGAAAAACAAGCACGACCAGAATCGTGGCATAGACAATGGAATTGCGGATCTCGCGCGAAGCAGAGACCACCACATCGAGGACGGGACGCGGCTGCGCGGCATGGCGGTTCTCGCGGAGGCGGCGGAAGACGTTTTCCACATCGACAATGGCATCGTCGACCAGCTCGCCGATGGCCACGGCCAGTCCGCCCAAGGTCATGGTGTTGATCCCCAACCCGGCCCATTTGAAGACGATAAAAGTGACCAGCAAGGACAGCGGAATGGCCGTCAGCGTGATCGCCGTGGTGCGGAAGTTCAGCAGGAAAATAAAGAGCACCACCGCCACCATGAGGCTGCCGTCGCGCAGCGCTTCCTCCACATTGTGCACCGCACGTTCGATGAAATTGCTTTGGCGGAAAATGTCCCCGTGCACGCGCACGCCGTCAGGCAGACTGGCCGCGATGGTTTCCAATTCCGCTTCGATCTTGCGGGTGAGCGAAACGGTGTCCGCCCCGGGTTGCTTTTGCACGGTGAGAATGACCCCGGGTTTGCCATCGATCCCGGCGTCGCCGCGCTTGTTCAAAGCCGCCCCCTCGCGCACCTCGGCCACTTGTCCGAGCAGGATACTCGAGCCGTCGGGGAGCACCTTGACCACAGTGGAGGCCAGATCGTCCGCCGTTTCCACCCGGGCGAGGTTGCGGATGAGCATTTCGGTGTGCGCATCGGGGAGGAAGCCGCCGGAGGAATTGACGTTGGACTCGTCGATCGCCGTCTGCACGTCGTGCAAAGTCACGCCGCTGGCCACCAGCATGGCCGGATCGACCAGCACCTGGTATTGCCGCACGTCCCCACCCATCACCGTGACCTGCGAGACGCCCGGAATGCTCATCAGCCGGCGCCGCAAATCCCAATCGGCCAAGGTCCGCAACTCGGTCGGGCCGATCGCGTCGTTCCCGCTGGTCAGGCCGATGGCCATGATCTGGCCCATGATGGAGGAAACCGGACCGAGGAACGGACGCACGTCCGGCGGCAAGGACGGCGCCACCTCGGCGACCTTTTCGCCCACGATCTGCCGCGCGCGGTAGATGTCGGTCTCCCAACCGAATTCGACGAAGACCAAGGAGAGCCCGATGCCGGACATCGAGCGGACGCGTTCTACCCCGGCCGCGCCGTTCACCGCGGTCTCCAGCGGCACGGTGACGAGCAATTCCACTTCATCCGGGGCCAGACCCGCCGCCTCGGTGAAGATGGTCACCGTCGGGCGGTTCAGGTCGGGAAAGACATCGACCGGGATGCGGGTCAGGACCCATCCGCCGT
>CAYQMP010000242.1:0-3565 GCA_964418615.1 uncultured Chthoniobacter sp.
AGGCCGCCCCCGAACTGGACCTTGGCCATGGTCGTCGCCTTGTCCTCGGTGGACACGATCCGTTCACTGAGCATGAATCCCGCGACCCAGCCACCACCTGCCGCAATTTCAAGATTGAAACTGCTTGCGGATTTTCCAAATTCATGCAAAATACCTTCTCGGGGCTGCCGGTAGATGTGCGGCGGCGGGCTCAATTCCCCGCTATGACTGCACGACCTCCGTCTCCGCTTCCATCGCAGTGCCGGCCTTTTCGCTCCGCGGTTTGTTTTGCCGGGCTGGTGCTCTGGCTGGCGGGCAGTTCGCTTCCGGTTCTCGGCTCGGCAGCGCTGTTCAGCGGGCCGCCCCTCGAAAATCCGCACGATCTGGTCCTCGGCAACGCGGCGATCGTTTCGGAAGTGGCGTCGCCGCCGGACCAGACGCTCGTCAATGTTTCGGTCACGCTGACGAACACCGGGCCCTCCCATTTTATCAATGTCTACATCACCCTTCAGCCGCGCGATCCTGCGGTCGCGGAGTTGTTGAAAGCCGACGAGGCACCGGTGCTCTCCGTCATCGTGGGCGAGCTTCCGCCGGGGGAATCGCAGCTTCTCGATTTCCAGCTCCGGGTGCCGGATGCCGACCTCGCGGCCGTGCGCGAGGCCTTGCAGGAGCCGCCCGCCAGCCGACTGTTCGGCACCACGGCAAATATCCGGAACATCTTTGATCCGGTCCTGGCCGCGATCGATGCGGCAAGCCTTGCCGCGCTTGGCCCAGTCACCGACACCACAACCATCGATCCGGAATCGGGGCTTGCGGTGGAGGCCAAGCGGCTGGTCTTCCAATCCACCACACCCTACCTGACCGGACTGGACACCAGCCGCTACCTCTGGGTCGATCCGCAGGGCACAATCGGCAACGGCGAGTTCAACGAGTGGCTGATGAACCCGAGGAAAATCCTCAGCATCGACACGGCTCCGTCCGATGGCGCGATCGCGGTGGTTATCTCGGCGGACTTCCATCCGTTGGTCGACTTCCTGATCGACGGGTCGATGTTTTTCCGGATGGTTGACTGCGGCGCCGACCCGCCGGACAGCCAGCCGATGACCAGCGTCGCGCAGCTCCTGGCGGATGACTGGGACCGGACCGCGTCGTCGCCTCCCGATCCGCCCTTCGACCCATGGGACGCGGCACCCAGCGGCAGTGCCACGCTGCAAGAAGGGGGGCTGGAAGCTTTCTGCTCCAACGACATGTTTGACCGCGGAAAACCCACGGTCCCGCTCTCCCTGCGTTTCAACGATGTCTTGATCGGGGAAAACCTTTCTCTCAGCGGTGCTTTCGGCATGCGTTTCGAGGGAATGTCGGTCACCGTGCGCATCCGGCGGCCGGACGGCGCGCTGCTCCCCGCGGTGCATGAGCTGATCGTCGAATCGAATTTCCGGGCCCTGAGCAACCTGGTCCTGGAGACGACGGGCGAGGCCAGGTTCGCTTCCACCGAGCAGGCGGTTTTTGACCTCCCGCTCCCGGCGACCTACGTGGGACCTTTCAAGCTGACGCCGGGCTTCACGATCACCTTCGGCGCGGAAGCCGATCTCCCGCTCGGATTGTCCATCCCGTTTCGCAGCGAGATGGTGGCAAAAATGCGGGCCGGCTGGCGCGACGGCGAGTCGGTCTCCTCGGCGGACGTCGAGTTGATCCCGCTGATCAATCCGCTTCCGGTGATTTTCGACCAGGTCCACGGATCGGCGGAAACATGGGTCGGCATGCGGCTTTACACCAAGGTTTCGGCCTCAGGGCTGCCGACGATCGAGCTGCCCATCGTCGGCAACATCAACCCGCTCGCGCCGGAGCTGGCGTTGTTCAACACCACCCGCGCGCGCTTCCGCGCCACCATCGATCCGGGTGCCAACCCTTGGTGGAAGACCGAGGCGGGCTTCCGCACCGACTCGAGCCTCAGCTTCCGCTTTCTCCGTCAGGAGGAGACCCTCCCGCTTTTCGGTTTGCACGAGGCGATGGAGGACTTGGCACAAGCAGCGGGCGCACTGACACCGCAGCCCGCGCGCCGCTCCACCACGGCGGAACCCGCGGTTTTATCAGGCGGCGACGACCGTTGGGCTGTCGCCTACAATCACGACCGCACCATCTCGGGCCAGTCGCACCAGGCGATGGCCAGTCTCGCGGACGGCGGCCTGATCAAGCTCAACTCGCAGGGCGCGTCCTACTCGCAGCTTTCCCGCTGGACCGATCGCGGCGAGTTGCTCTGGCAGCGCAGCTGGGAGGCTTCCAGCAACTACGGCCGGATGCACGACATCGCGGTGCTGCCGGACGGCAACATCATCGTCGTCGGCTACAACTCGAACGACTTGCTGGCGGTGCTTTTCGATTCCGACGGCAACGTGCTTGCCGAAAACCGCTACGACGTCGCGGCCAGGGTGCTCATCTACGACCCGCGCATCGTCGGCATCGCCAGCCGCGCGGCGGGAGACTTCAGCATCCTCGTGGCCGGGCACGGCCCCCTCTCCTTCGTAGATTTTCGCAGTCAACCCTTCGTGGTCTCGCTCGACGAAACCGGGGAGGTGGAATGGGCAAAAAGCCACGTGGTCGACCGGGACATGGAGGTCGCCGACGGACTGCTGCTGGAGGACGGCCGCATGGTCCTGGTCGGGCAGGCCTCGGTGCCGACCGGCAGCGGATCGGCCGCCGACGCGGGCGCCCTCCTGCTGCTCGCGCCGGACGGCACTTGTCTGGAGGCCCACTGCCGCTTCGCCCTGCAGGGTGCGCTTTTTTCCGCCGTCGCCGCCAAGCCGGATGGCACTCTGGTCATCGCCGGCCGCGCCAACGCCGACGGCGCTTTTGTCCTGCATCCGAGGATTTTTGTCACCGAGGTCGACCTCGACCAGCCGCTCGACGCCTTTGCTTTCAATTTCTATTTTCTCAACATCGACCCGCCGGAAAACGATGTCTTTCGTCGCGGCAGGCTGCCCTTCCTGCGGCCCGAAGACAGCGCTGCCTTCGACGGCGGAGTGACGCTATGGGACTTGATCACCGACCTCGAGTGGGTCGGCGACGGATTTGTCGGGATCGGAAATTCCGGGATCGGCACCACGCAGGGCAAACCCGTGGGGACCTACACCGGCCAATCAAATTTCCTCTTCCACCTTCTGCCGGACCTGCGGCTGAGCTGGATGTCCTTCCTTGGCGTGCATCATGGTGCGGATTTCATCGAGGCCGTAGCGCCGATGGAAAATGGCTTTGCCGTCGCCGGTGCTGTCCGCTCCGACCCGACGAGCCCACTCCCTTTGGCGCCGAATTATGACTATGTCATGCGCCTGCCGATGACCGGACGGCTCGCCTTCACGCCGGAAAGCAACCTTCACAAGCGCTTTGTCCAGCCCCAGACGCGCAGCGAGTTCCTTTATGCGGACTCCTACTTCGGCGGTCAGAACTGGTTCGGAAACACCCAGGCCGGCAAGACTGCCGTTGTCGCGGTCACTGATACCGACATCACGTCCGATGTTGTCAGGGATACCGCATTCAGTCCCGCCGATCCGCCGGAGACGAGCGCGCAGGTTTTTCCCATCCCTTTCGA
>CAYQMP010000243.1:0-3543 GCA_964418615.1 uncultured Chthoniobacter sp.
TACGCCTGCCAGGAACGCCATGCGCCGCAGCGCGCGGGGGAGGGATGTCTCAGCGGTTTCACCCGGTGCAGACTGGACGTTGATTTGCCCGATGGTGAAGCCGCCGCCACGACCTGACGCACCTGTGCCCATACCGGCGAGGGGGTTGATGCCACGGTTGAGCTGCGAGAACAGGTCGGCACCGAACTGCTTGACCGCTGAGCGGCGCACCACAAACTCGCCAGGGGCGAGCATGGCCGGCACCGTGTCGGAGCCTCGAGACATGCCACCGCCCGCCATGTATTGCGGGACCAGGCCGCCCTTGGCTCCGTACCATTCCTTCGGCCAGCCGCCGGGCGGGCGGCCGTCGGGGAAGTTGAACCGGGTGGTGATGGTGATGTCCTTGTTTTGCAGCTTGTCCATCTGCGCCTGCAAGGCCGCCAGGTCGGACTGGCTGAGGTCAAGGTCGCCGAGCAGCGCCTCGAAGGGGGCAAGCATGGCGGCCTTGGTGGCGTCGCTCATCTTCGTGGTGTCAAACACCTTGGCAAGGTTCTTTAGGGCATCTTGGACGTAGGCGACCTTGCCGAACATGGTGTCCTGCTGGGCGGCGGCGTCGGCCGTTGCCTTGGCGAAGTCTAGAAGCGCCTTGTTGTTTTCCCGGCCGGCCTTGCTGCCGTAGTCAAAGGACTTGCCGTTCTCGTCTAGGGTCTTGCGCAGGTCATCCCACGCGGCTTCGTAGTCGAGCACGGCGGACACGTTGCTAATGTGTTCTTGCAGTTGCGACAATTCCTCATTGAGGTCTTCGGCGTCATCGGCGGTCTGAGCCAACACCCTGGCGTAGTCGCCAGTCGGCCGCATGGCCGTACCCATGCTGCGCCCGGCGCCATCGACAGCCTCGCTGGTGTCGCCAAACGCCCGAGACAGGTTAGTCACGTCGTTCCGCAAAATGCCGATGTCAAAGCGACCAATGGTGCTGCGATACAGAATGTCCAGTGCGTCGCGAAGGGTGTCGTTCGATCCGATGAATTCGTCAACGGAGCCCTTGGCGTCATTGTATGCGCCGCTCAAGTCACCCACGGTGGCGAACACGTTGCCGACGGTTTCGCCAAGGTCTTCCATCGCGGGCTTGAGGTCGCGGACGGCTTGGTTGAAGTCGCTGACGCCTTCCTCGGCCGCGCCAATGCCGTTGAGGAAGCCGTACCCGAATGCCTCTTGGAGGTTGGCAAGCTCGGTTTGCAGGATGCGCAATTGACCCTCAAGGGTCTTGGCTTCCTTGTCGGCCAAGCCAGCGATGCCCGATGCGGCCTGGTCAAGTGCCGCACCGAAACCTTCAGTTTTGACGATGTTCTCGTCAACGATGATGCCGTAGCGGGACAGGGTGCCTGCCGTGCCCGTTGCGAGGGCGCGCTGGAATGCCTTGGTGACGGCGGTCAGGTCTGCTTGCGCGAAGATGGACGCATCCATGACCTGCTTGAGGCGGCGCTGCGCCTCGTCCACGTCGCCCGTCGCGCTGACCAGCATTCCCAGGGCGGGCCGCAGCTGCTCGTCGGCGACGCCGGTGGCGCTCTCAAGGGACGCAATAAATTCCTCGACGCCGGCCTGTCGATGCGCCTGCCCCAGGTTCTCAAGCGTCTGCGCCAACACGGCCACGGTCTTCTGGTCGGCGATAGCCGCCTTGACGCCGTCCACGCCGAGCTTGACCGCGAGCGCGCCAGCCGCCGCCGCAGCCGCCATGAGTGCCGGTCCGAGCGTGCCGCGCAGGCTCGTGGCGACGGCGCTCATCTTGCCCTGGAAGCCCTTGGCGTCCCGAACCGCCGACATCATGCCCTGGCGGAAATTCTTGGTGTTGGCGACGAGGGCGACGCGAAGGGTCCTACCTGCCGTTGCCATCAGCCACCTGCCTCAAACTTGCGTTTCACCCGGTCAATTGCTTTCAGCCATTCCCCGAGCGCGTCGCCCTTGTAACGGCCCATCTTTTTCATCCAGCCGTAACCAGACCCGAATACGGCCGGCATAGTGCCCTGCGCGCCCGAACGGCCCTGACGGCCACTATTGGACGGGTAACGCACAGTCGTCGGCGACGCGCCACCACTAAACCGGCGAGCCCGTGAGCCGATACTGACGCTAGGGATACGGTCGCGCGCAGCCTTCACCGTCGCCGCAATCTCCGCACCCCACGGCCCCGCCTGGTCCGCAGCATCTTGGTACGCGGGCACCATCAAGCGCGTGGCGATTTCCTTGCTGGCGGTACGCAACTCGTCCTGCGATTCCTTGTCCAACTTGCGCAAGTCACGCAGCAGACTGTCAAGCCCAACTATCTGCACCTGGCCGGTAGTCGCCACGATTCCGCCTCTCAGTCACGCTTGCTCATTTCGTGTGCCCGATAGGACAGATAACGGTGCATGGTGAAGATCATGCGGTCGGACTCAGACAACACCTGCGACGGCGCTATCCCGAATTCGTAGGCCAGGTGGACGATCAGCCAGTGGGCGTTGTCGTATCCCCCAAAGGGGCGATGTTGGCCTGCCCAACTTCCAGCTCGTCGACGTTCTCAAGCCAAGCGTTGAAGTCGGCGCTGGTGCGGCCGGTGCGCTTGAGTGCGTGCCAGGCGAGCCAGCAGGCGTCGGTGAGGCGGAAGTCGTCGCCGAGTCGCGCGATGGAGCGGTCGTGCTCAAGCTCGAAGGCGACTTGGTCGGCGACCGAGGCCGTGGCCTCGGCCGCCGTCCCGTCGGTGTAAGCGATCTGAAATGTGATGCGCAAGGTGATCCCCTTATTTAGACGAAGGTGCCGGCGGTGGACTTGGTGATCTCGCCGACGGCGGGCCAGGTGACGTCGAAGGTGGTGAGGTCGCCCACCTGCCCGTTGACCGGGGTCTGCTGGGAGCAGAGGACCGGGATGGTGTAGAGCGGGGCGGTGGCCGAGGCGGTGCCCTGCGTGACCGCGGTGCCTGCGAGAACGACGACGTCGGCCGTGCCACCGAACACGCCAGCGAGGGTGGCGTTGACGCTGGACGCATCGTAGTTCTGGTGGAACGAGATGGTGACGCTGGCGTCCTTGAGGCCCGCGATGCGGCTGCGGGCAGCCTGACCGAACGCGGTGGTCTCAATCTCGTCGACGGTCTCGGTGACCTCGACGCTTGCGATGTTCGTCGTGAGCTCGGTCCCGCCGACCTTCACGCGAAGATTCTTGCCGATAAACTTTGCCATTTGTGCTTTCTCCTTAGCCGGCGGCGATCACGGTCACGTTGAACTCGGCCGTGTGGAAGGTGACGTCGCCAATGGCTAGTGAGCCTTGGCTAGTCATTTCGGTTACTCGGCAATCCAACGCCGTGCCCCCCAATGTGGGGTCGGCTTCGATTGCCGCCTTCACCGACGCGCTACCGCTGGAAGCGCAGTAGGCGTCGAGGTTGGTCTGTGAGGTGCGGTCGTTGACGCGACCGACAATGAGGGTGATGGTGAATGCGTATTCGTCGGAGCCGCGCCCGAAGGCCGTGTCGTAGGTGATGCGCGCGGGCATGACGACGGCGACGGGGGGCTGCGGGTTGTCGGGGATGGTGGCGCTGGA
>CAYQMP010000244.1:0-3542 GCA_964418615.1 uncultured Chthoniobacter sp.
CGGACCAGCGGGTAGCACAGGTGCAGGTGGTCGCGACCGCGGGTGATGGCGACGTAGAAAAGGCGGCGTTCCTCCTCCAGCGAATCCGGTTTTTCCAGCGAGCGGGAACCGGGGAACATGCCGTCGGTCAGCCATATGACAAAGACCGCGCGCCATTCGAGGCCCTTGGCTTGGTGGACGGAGGAGAGCACGACGCGATCGGTGTCGGTGTCGTCGCGCGCGCCTGCCCCGTCGACATTGGTGAGCAGCGCGATCTGGGCGAGGAATTCCTCGAGCGAGGAGAACTGGCGGGCGTAACCGGTGAGGGTGCGCAGGTCCTCGCGGCGGTTTTCGTAGTTGGCGAACTCGGCCTTCATGTAGTCCTCGTAGACCGCTTCCATCACCGTCTCGATGGCAAGATCGGGCGCGATGGGTTTCCTTTCCGGCGCGATTTCGTCGAGCGTCGCGGCGAGCTGCTCCCAAATTTTCGCGGCGCGGGCCGGCGGCTTGGCCATGCGCAGGACCTCGCCGAAAGGCGCGGCGGACTCGGCGCCGGCTTTGACCACGGACCACAGAGTGTCGGCTGTTTTCTCCCCCACCCCGGGCAGCAGACGCACCATGCGGCGGAAGGCGGTCTCGTCGCTCGGGTTGAGGGCGAACTTCAAAAAGGCGGCAACGTCTTTGACGTGGGCCTGCTCGAAGAAGCGCAGTCCGCTGGTCACCTCGAACGGGATCCCGCGGCGGGTCAGCTCGAGCTGGATTTCCATCGAATGGAAATGCGCGCGGTAGAGCACGGCCATCTCGCGGAACTCGAGGCCTTGGCGGTTGAGTTCGAGAATCTGCTGCGCGACGTAAGCCGCCTGGTCGTTGTTGGTCGGCGTCTCGACCAGCACGGGGCGTCCCCCGGCTTTGCGCCAGGCGCGGAGGTTTTTTTCGAATTGGCGGACATTGCCGCGGATGGCGGCATTGGCCACGTCGAGGATGCCGGGCACGCTGCGGTAATTGGTCTCGATGCGGTAGGTCTGCGCGCCGGCGTAGCGTTCGGGGAACTTGAGGATGTTTTCGAAGTTGGCCCCGCGCCACGAGTAGATCGATTGGGCGTCGTCACCGACCACCATGATGTTGCCGTGCTTGGAGCCCAGGAGATCGACGAGGTCGGCCTGCACGAGGTTGGTGTCCTGGTATTCGTCGACCAAGACGTGTTGGAACTGGTTGCGGTAATGCTCGCCGACTTCGGGATGGTCGCGCAGGAGCTGGTTGGTGCGGATGAGAAGATCGTCGAAGTCCATCGCGTTGGCCGAGACCTTGCGGCGCTCGTAAGCGGTGCGGACCGACGCAATGGACTCGGCCATGCCGTCGAAATAGCCGAAGCGGTCGTGGACCACGACGTCGAGCGGATCGCCGGTGTTGGACGAAAGCGAGAACAACTCGGCGAGCACGTCGGGCTTGGGGAAGCGTTTGTCGCGCGGCACGCCGACGTCATTGGCCACGCTCTTGAGCAAATCGGACTGGTCCTCGCGGTCGAGGATGCTGAAGCCGGGTTTGAAGCCGATGACTTCGGCGTGGCGGCGGAGGATGCGGTTCCCGATGGAATGGAAGGTGCCGCCCCAAATGCCGTCCGCCTCGGGTCCGAGCAATTCGCCGACCCGGCTGGTCATTTCCCGCGCTGCTTTGTTGGTGAAGGTGAGGAGGAGGATCTGCCACGGTTTGACCCCGTGCTCGAGAAGCCAGGCCACGCGGTAAGTGAGCGTGCGCGTCTTGCCGCTGCCCGCTCCGGCGATGACCAGCGCGGCCCCGCCCGGCGAGGTGACCGCCCCGAGTTGCTGGTCGTTCAACTCGGCGGCGTAATCGATGCGGGTGCCGGCGGACGGCGCGAGGGCGCCGCTCAAAGCTGCAGCCCCCATTTGAGCAGACGCTTCGAATCGTTGTAGACGTTCGCCTTGTTGCTGCCGAGGACAACGGCGATGACGTCGCGCCCGTTGCTTTGTCCGCTGGAAACGAGGCAATGTCCGGCGGCATTGGTGAAGCCGGTTTTCATTCCGGTGCACCAGGACTCTTGGTGGAGAACGCGGTTGGTGTTGACCAGTTGGCGCACGCGGCCGTCGGCGAAGCGGAATTCGGCCCGGGGGGTGGCCACGATGCGGCGGATGACGGGATTGGCATAGGCATTGCGGGCGATGATGGCGATGTCGCGCGCGGTGGAAAATTGCCCTTCGGCGGGCAAGCCGTGCGGGTTGAGGAAGCGCGACGAGGTGGCGCCCATGGCGCGGGCGCGGCGGTTCATCTTGTCGGCAAAGGCCTCGTAACTGCCGGCATTGGTCCGGGCGAGGGCGAGGGCCACGTCGTTGGGACTCTTGATCAGGAGGGCCTGGAGCAACTCGAAACGCGAATAGGTCTGCCCCGCTTTGAGGTAGAGCTTGGTCGGCGCCGCCGCGGTGTCCTCCGGCTTGATCGTGATGCGTTCCCAGAGGTTGCCCGATTCGGCGACGATGAGCGCGGTGAGAAGTTTTTGCGTGCTGGCCACGGCGCGGTGCTCGCGGGAATTTTTGCTGAAGAGGACGCGGCCGGACCGGACATCGACGAGAATGGCGGCCTTACCATGGACGTCCGGCGGGGGCACACGCGCACCCCAAGCGGGCGCGGCCAGAAGGAGAGCGAGGATGTAGGGCAGGGCTCGCATGCGACCGCATACATTGCCCGCTTTTCAGGCCGGAATCAACCGCCGGTGCAAGCAACAAAGACTACTTGATGGCTTGCTCGATGAGGGCGTCGGGTGCGGCGCCGAGGTCGCGGGCCTTCTGGTAGTGGCGGCGGGCCAATTCGACGGCCGGCGGATCGCGCTCGAGACAGAAGACAGCGAGGTTGAAGTGGGCATCGGCGTAATCGGGCCGAAGCTCGACGGCGCGGCGCAGTTCGGTTTCGGCGGCATCGAACCAACCGTTGCGCCCCGCGGCGACACCGAGATAGTTGCGGGCCATCGGGTCGGCCGGTGCGTGCACCACGGCCTGGGCGATGGCGGCGAGCGCCTGCATGTTTTCGTCGCGGTCGAGGTAAAGGATGCCGAGGTTCAACCACGCCGTGGCGTTGTCCGGCTTCAAGCGCAGCGAAGACTTCAACAGACGTTCGGCTTCCTCGTGCTGCCCGAGGCGGTATTCGGTCACCCCGAGGTTGACCAGCGCCGGGAGATTCTCCGGATCGACCTTGAGCACACGCCGGTAGGCCTCCTTCGCGCCGGCGAAATTGCCGCGTTGGAAGGCTTCGATGCCTTCCATGCCCATGCGACGCACCGTTTCCGTCTCGACCGGTGCTTGCGCGTCGGCCGGAACTTCCACCGGAGCAAGCGCGGCGGGCGGTGGCTCGGGCGGAGTGGGGTCCGCGACGGCATGGGTGCGTATGCCGCGCGGTGAGGCGTGGAGATCCAGCAGACCGGCGACAAGAAAGATGATGACGCAGGTGCGGCGCATCGGGAGGAGTGGCGGATCGGCCTCAGGCCTCCGCATCGCCGCCACCGAGCTCGCGGGCCCGCAGGGTGGCGGCGCGCACCGCATCCATCACCGCGGCGC
>CAYQMP010000245.1:0-3523 GCA_964418615.1 uncultured Chthoniobacter sp.
GATCCCGGCAAGGATGAGCAGGTAGCGGTCGTAGTGGGCTTTGATTTTGTCCATCGAGATCAATCGGTTTCCGGCTTTCCGGTCGAAACTGCGGCCAAGCGCAGGTCGACCACGGCAAGTTCCTGACCCAGGACGGGCTTGATCAGGTCGGCTTCCGCGTTCTCGTCGGCGGGGGCGGATTTGGAGGGGCCGGCGGGAGCGGTGTTGGTCACGCCGAGCAGGCGGACGAAGACCGGGGGCTTGGCCTCCAAGATGCGATTGAAGGCAGTGCGGAAAGCGGATTGCTCGGCGGTGAACTTGACGTCGAATGGCGCGAGCACCAAGTCGGGCAGGGTGTTCTCCGCGGAGGGCGGCACGGGTTTGTCGCGCTTGCCCCGTTGGCCACGGCCCTCCCTAACTGGCTCCTCTTCGCGGTCGCCGCCAGCCACTTCGGCGGCAAGAGGCTGGCGCGAGAAGGCGGTGATTTCCCGCACCTTGGCATCGACGAGGATGCCGGCCACGGTGTGGATGGATTCCAATTGCAGGGCCAGCGGACCGGCGGCCGCGGCGGGGGGTGGTTGGGTTTCGTAGGATTCGAAACCAAGGTAAAATCCCTCGCCGAGCGTCACGCCATTGGCGGCGGCACGGGAGACGATATCGTTGACCTTCTCGCGGAGCAGATCCTGAAAGCCTTGGGGCGTGGTGGTGGGAACCTGCACTTCGAAGTTGCGTCCGATCTGCTCAAGCGTGGCCCGCGCGCTGTCCAACTCTTCCTTGGTCAGTCGCACGTTCTCTTGGTTGGGGAATGGCTGGTTGCTCTGCAACCTCTCGAGCGCGAGCTTTTGCTCCTCGAACGTCGCGGATTCCGCTTGGAAACGGCTGTGGGCGTCGAACAAGAAATACCCGGCCGCGAGGACGAGGACCGCGGTGACCAGCGCGAGAAGACCGAAAAACGGGTTTTGTTTGAACCAGTCCATCAGAGGGGAATCGGCCGGGCGAGGGGCAGGACCAACTTGTAGTCATAGGCCCAGGCCTCGCCGCTTTGCGTGGCGCGCAGTTGGATGACGCCGGCTTTGTTTTCTTCGGTAATGGCAAAGGCCGGGGAGGCAGCCAGTGCTTCGACAAAGGCGTCGACCACGGCGGGCCCGTTTTCGTTTTCGAGGTAGAGTCCGTCGACCATCAGCGCGGTGATTTGTGCCCCGCTGTCTTCGTCGGCATCCCGATTTTCGGGAAGGGTCCAGACGGCTCCCGTTTCGCCCGGTTCGACGACTTGGTCGCCGACCATGGGACGCAGCTTGGTCAGCCAGATGTTCCGCGCGGGCAGTTTGCCGTTGATTTCGTTGATCACGTTGGCCCATGCGGTGCGGAGCACGGGGGCGGCGGCAAGGTCGGCGGCATCTTCGAGTAAACGCCGCCGCTCGCCGGTCAACCGGTCGAGTTGGTTTTTGAATTGCTCCAAGGGCTGCATCCTTGCGGCGACCTCGGCATTGAGGTCGGCTACCCGGTTGGCTGCGCTGTTGTAGTGAAGACCGGCAATGGCGAGGGCAGCGACAAGAGCGGCGGCTGCGGCGACAAGAAAAGGCTGTCTTTTCCGGTTGGCTTTCGCCGCCTCGAGGGATGGTGCCGGCAGGGCGACTTGCAGGGGGGCTTCGCCGGTTGCTTCGCGCAGGCCGAGTCCGACGCACTCGCCGAGGCAGTGGGCGTTGGCGGAGAGCGCGGTGGAGTCGACGCCTGCGGCAACGCCCACGCGGCGGAGTGGATTGAAAAACTCGATAGGCAACGAGAGCTTCTCGTTGAAGAACTCCAGCGTGTAGGGCAAGGAGGCACCCCCGCCGGCCAGGTAGGCGCGCATCGGCGCAGATCCATGCTGGTTGGTGCGGTAGAAAGTGATCGAGCGGGTGATCTCGTTGTGCACGCGGGTCATGACGGTGCGTGCCACTTTGCCCGCCTCGGCGGCATCGGCATCCTTGGCCCCGGCGTAGTTGCCCGGCGGGGGGATGAACGCCTCGGTGCGCTTGTATTCCTCGGCTTCGTTGAAGCTGCGCCCCTCGAAGCGCTTTTGCAGGGCGGCGCTGATCGAACTGCCTCCCACCGGCAGGGTGCGGATGAAAAGTTTGTCGCCCTCGATGAAGATGAGATTGGTCGCGCGGGCGCCGATGTCGATGAGGAGCGAGCAGCCTTGCAACTCGGGATAGTTGTAGCGGAAGGCGTTGTAGAGCGCGATGGGCGACGTCTCGATGATAGAGGGCGTCAATCCCGAGCCTTTGAGTGCTTCGACTGTTTCCTCGAGTTGGTCGCGCTTGGTGGCGAGGATGAGCGCGCCGAGTTTGCCCTCTTCGCTCTCGGGGAGCACTTGGTAGCTCCAGGCGACCTCTTCGATGGGGTAAGGGACGTTTTGCTGCGCCTCGAAATAAAGAACTTGGCCGACCTGCTCGGGTGCAACTTCGGGAATTTTGACGAACCGGGCGAAGACGCCTTGGGAGGGGATGGCACAGGCGAGGGGACCGCCGCCCTTCCAGCCAACTTTTGCTTTGAGTTCCTTGATCGCAATCTTGAGCTGCCCGGAGCGGCTGGCGTCAGCCGCCGGATCGGCAACCAATCCGCTGCGGTCGTAAGCCGCCAAAGTCAGCCCCCCGTCGGCGCCCCGCTCGAAGACCGCCATGGTGACGGTCTGCATGCCCAGATTGAGGGCGGCGACTTTGGTGGCGGGCTTCATCGGCCGGTCAACTGCGCAGGGCCGGGCGGGATCACATTCCGGCCGGGCGGGCCTTGATCGCCTCGTAGTAATCCCAAGCGAGCGGAGCGAACGGGGTTTCGTTCTTGTTCAGGACGTAGCCCGTGACCTGCTGCAAGGTGGTCCACCATTGGCCGCGGCCTTTCCAGCTGGATTCCGCGACGAGTTGGCCCTGCTTGGTGATGGTCACACCGACATCGACGACCGCGGCGGAGGCACTGTTCGGGACTTTGCCCTCGAAGAAGCGCTCCAGAGTGCGCGGGCTGACATACATCACCGAATTCATCGACTTGGCCTGCGGGATGGCCACGTGGGTGACCGAGCCGGTGAGCAGTGTTCCTTTCGGGTTCTCGCGGCTCTTGTCGTTGAGAAGGATGTAGTAGTTGAAGGTCAACTCATCGAGGAACTCGGGTTTCTTTTCCCTCGGCTGCCAGTCGAAGGAAACTTCCACCTCCAGCCAGTCTTTGTTCTTCGAGACCTTCTTGTTTTTCGGACCGAAACTGACGTTGTATTCCGGCGTGGTCACCATGTCCGGGGTGAGCTTGGTGATCTGAAAGTCTTTGGAGAGTTGCTGGGCCTGTGCAGTGAAGGCGGCCAGAGCGAGGAAGAGGAACAAGGGGAGGATTTTGCTCATGTGTCGGTCAGGGGTGGTTGAGGGTTGGATCGGGAGAGGAACACTAACGGCCGCGTCTCGCGGAAGCGAGACTTTCCGCTTCGGTTTTCAATGCGCGCCTTTTCCGAAAAGAACCACCGGGACGGTGCGAAGAAGGATGCTCACGTCAAGGCCAAGCGACCAGTTGTCGATGTATT
>CAYQMP010000246.1:0-3523 GCA_964418615.1 uncultured Chthoniobacter sp.
AAGAAACTCCGCCGCCTCCTCCGCGGAGCGGCAAAATTTAACCGGGCGCGCCGCATGCCAGATGACTCCGGGCGCGCTGTATCGCCAGGTCCCGAGTTGAGCGGGACCCGCCGTGGCGCGGTCCGCCTGCGCGACCATACCCGGCACCGGATCCGTCTCTGCCACAAAAGGTGCAGCCCAAAGAAAGAGCCCGGCCAGCAGAGCCATGCCCCCGCATAAGACCGCCGCCGCGGCAAGACGCCGCCGCCCGTGCGCGACCGACAACGACAGGGCAACAGCAGCAACCGCGGGTGCCGTGGCTAGCCACGACAAATCACGAAGGCGCACGTCGTCCAACCAATCGGCCGCGAACAACGCACCCGCCACGATGGCCGCCGCGCCGACACCCAACCCGGCCGCCGCGGCATAAAACCAGGCATTCCGCACGGAACCGGGAGATTCCAGCGCGCGCACCAAGAGGTGACCGACGGAGAGGCACAAAGCGGGATACGCCGGCAGGATGTAGTTGGGAAGCTGCGTTGCGGTGAGACTGAACAGCAGGATCCAAACCGCAGACCAAGAGACGAGCAACTTGGCCGCCGCGTCGCCGGTCGCGCTCTGACGCGTGGTCCTCCATGCGGCCAAAGGCAAGAAAACAGACCACGGAAACATGCCGGCAAAGAGCCAAGGGATCTGAAGGAATGGCAGACCGCCGTGGCCCTCCATGACACTGACCACGCGACCGAAGTGATGTTTCCCGTAGAACAACTCCAGCCACGCACCTTCGGTGGTCCATCCCACCGCGAGATGCCAAGGCAGGGCCACAGCCGCGGTTGCCACGAGGACGGTCGGGCCCCGAACTGCCCGAACAGCGGAGGACAATCGTTTTAACCAACCCTCCTGCCCGCAGGCCCACGTCAAGAAGACGACAAAGGCAAAGAGCGGGACCACGATGGCGACCAAGCCTTTGAGCAGAATACCAACACCAGCCAACGCACCGATCGCAGCGGCACTGCCGCGCGGCAAGACAACGCACCGGAAAGTTCCCGCCCTCCACCAGATGCGCGTGGCAAGCAACAACATCGCCGTGATCACAGCGAGCAAAGCAGCATCGGCCGTGGCCGCGCGCGATTCGACCGCAACCAACAGCGCCGTGCACATCGCCGCGGCACCCCAGAAGGCTGTCCGCCTCTCGAAAAGGAGACAACCCAACAGCCAAGTCATCGCCACGGTCACCGTTCCACATGCGGCGGAGGTAAGCCGCGCCCCCGCCGGTGATTCTCCCCCCAGAGCGAATCCCGCTGCGATCAGCCAGAAAAGACCGGCCGGTTTATCGGCCGGATTGCCGTTGTCGCGCGGCACGATCCAGTCGCCGCTCCGCCTCATCTCGCGGGCCACCGAGGCGAACCGCGTTTCGTCCTCGTCCCACAACGGCGACCATCCCAAGCCGGTGAAGAAAAGCACCCCCGCAAGCAGAGCGACCGCCACCAACCCGGCCATTGAGCGGTCAGTCGTCATCGCCAAGATCGGCACCCGCCGGGAGCAATGCGGCCATGACGTAAAGGCACGCGTAGACCCCGCCGATGGCGGTCCATTCCCAAAAAGCGAAGCTCAGATAAAACGGCACACCCCGCTCCGCCCAGTCCGGACCGACCCAACCGAGATCGTTTGGAACAAAGAACAAATACGCTTGGCTGACCATTGCCCCCGCCATCGGAACGAGGACAAGCAGGGAAAGCAGGCCACATTGCCACGACGACCAGCCCTGTGATTTTTGCAACCAGGTCGTCATTGCCGACCAAAAAGCCAGCACGCCGAAAAAAATGGCAGCGAAGGCGATCGTCGCCACCGTCTCGTGCAACTTGGGGAAAATCTCGTTGAGCCTCGGCAGCAACAGTCCGTCCAAGGCGATAACCATCCCGCAGGCCAGCCCGGCGCCCAAGACCACGCGCCCAAAACCGGCACGTCTCGGGGCATTGCCGGACAGGCGGCGGTGAAAATACCGGCAGCACGGCACGCCCATCACGCAAACGAGAAAAAGCGCCCACGCCCAGTAGGCACTGCCGTCCGGATTGACGTGTGCGTAGCCCAGCCGGCACATCACATCAAAGCGCCAATCGTACCCCCCCGGGAAAACTGAAGCCGAAGCGGCGAACAACAGGGCAACAAACACGGACAACACCGGACCCCAGACGCCGACGAGGAACCATTTCGGCATGCGGCCGGAAAGCCAGGTGGTGAACAATCGCCTCATGGAGAACGGCGGTGCTTGCCATCGCCGTGCCGCGAGGCAATACCCTTCCCCGCGATGCACGGCAAGCACAACGGGCCGCTCATGGTCTTCTGCGTGAAGAGCGGCGCGAAATATCCGGCCGACTACGCCAACCGTCTGCAACGAATGGTCACACGGAATCTGTCGGCGCCGCACACGTTCCACTGCCTGACCGATGATGCTCGCGGACTCGATCCGGGGATCGCCGTGCACCCGCTGACCCCGCCCGATCCCGGAACGTGTTGGAACAAACTGCGCATCTTCGGGCCGGGACCGGCCCCAGCCGGGGCCACCGTTCTTTATTTCGACCTCGATGTGGTCGTCACGGGCCCGTTGGATGACCTCGTTGCTTTCCGTCCGGAGGAAACTTTCCTCGGTCAACCCGACTGGAACCGCCCGCTCTGCCCGCAATTCAACAGCTCCGTCATGCGCCTCACCGCGGGGACACACGTCAAAGTGGCGGAGTCGTTCCGCGAATCTGTCGCCACCGGAAAACTGCGGCGTCGCGACGAATGGGACGGAACCACGCGGCGCAATGACAAAGTGGTCTATTGGCGCGGCTGGCGGCGCTTCGGCGGCGACCAGGAATGGATCTCGGCCGCTTTGCGTCCGAAGCGGAGCGTCCGCTCGCGCGCCTTTCCGCCTGGCTGGATCGTCAGCTACAAGAAGCACGCTCGTGGCGGGCTGCCTCCCGGCGCCAAAATCGTCGTTTTCCACGGCAGTCCGAAACCGCACGAGGTTGCCAACGATTATGTCCGCGAGCACTGGCGCTGATTTGCATGGCATCACCGAGCGCCTGCTCGGCGCGGTTTACGACGGCGCTTGGGCAATTATTGCTCTCGCTGCTCTTCCCCTGGCCGCATCCGGAGCAGGCCGTTGGCGCGCCAAGCTGGGGTTCTACCCGAGGAGTGGATACGCCCCCCGATGCTGGATTCACGCCTGCAGCGTCGGCGAAGTGCGTGTCGCCCTCCGATGCATGGAAGAACTGCGCCACAGAAAGCCGGACCTTCGCTTCACGCTTTCCACAGTCACCCCCGAGGGTCGCGCCGCGGCGCACGCGGGCGTCGTCGACGGGCGCGACGATGTGGTCGTTTTCCCATTCGATGCGCGCTCCGCCATGCGGCGCGCGTTCGACCGTCTCGCTCCTGATTTCGTCATCCTCGCCGAAGCCGAGATCTGGCCGAATCACTTGCACGAGGCCGCCGCGCGCGGCGTTCCCGTATTTGTGGTCAACGCGCGGCTCACCGCGGATGACGAGCGCAATTACCGGAA
>CAYQMP010000247.1:0-3491 GCA_964418615.1 uncultured Chthoniobacter sp.
GTTGCGGGTCTCGTTGGTGAACTTGCAGAAGTTCACCTTCCAGGCGTGGCTCGAGACGCCGAGCATGAAGATGTTGGCGCCGGAGCAGAACACCTTGTCCTTGGCGCTGGTGAGCACCACGGTGCGCACTTCGGGATGCTCGAACCGGATGCGGTTGATGGCGTCGTTGAGCTCGATGTCCACACCGAGGTCGTAGCTGTTGAGCTTGAGCTTGTAGCCGGGGCGCAGGCCTCCGTTCTCGTCGAAGTCCGCCTTCAGCGTCGCGACAGCGCCGTCGAAGCTTAGTTTCCAGTGCCGGTACTGGGCGGGGTGGGTCTGGTAGTCGACACGGGTGGCTGCGGTCATGGCGGTCTCCTGGCGGGCAGAAAAAGGTCGTTGGACGGGTTTTGGAAGGTGGTGTTTCGGGTTCTGGTGCTTCTTCAAGCGCATCCAGTGATCCGATGATACGCATCATAATGCATGTTTAAAGAGCGTGTCAACACCTTGATGGAACTTTTATGCATTTTAATTCCGAGGCCCGCCATCGACAGCCTCCCGAAGCTTGACGCATGAACGCGGGGCTCAAGCGGCCACGACCCGGCGCTCGCGCACCCGCTGCAACAGCAGCTCGAAGGTCTCGGCCAGCGGCTGTGCGCTGGTGTCGATGTGGATATCGGCCTTGGAATAGAAGGCTGCGCGGCCGGCCAGGATGCCCCGGAGGTCTTCCATCGCCTCGCGGCTGGCCGCCATGGGCCGCATGTCGCCCTGGGCCCGCACGCGCGCCATGTGGTCTTCGGGGCGCGCCTGCAGCCACACCGTGGAGCAATGCGCCAGCAGTTCGTTGAAGGTGGCGGCATCGGAGACCAGGCCGCCGGGCGTGGCGATCACCACCTCGGGGTAGATCTGGATCGCCTCTTCCAGGGCGCGCCGCTCGTAGCGGCGGTAGGCGCTCTGGCCGTACAGGGCCTGGATCTCGGCCACGCTGCAGCCGGCGAACTTCTCGATCTCGCCGCTGAGCTCGATAAAGGGGTAGTCCAGCGCCTCGGCCAGCATGCGCCCGAGCGTCGACTTGCCCGCGCCGCGAAGGCCGATCAGCGCGATACGCTGGTGGCGCTGTGCCGGTCCGCTGCCCGCACCGTGCAGCAGTTCGGCCACGGCGCTGCGCACCCGGTGCAAGGTGGCCTCGTCGCGGCCCACCAGCATCTCGCGCAGCATCAGCCACTCCGGCGTGGCGGTGGTTGGGTCGCCGATCAATTCCGCCACCGAGCACTGCAGTGCCTGCGCGACCTGCAACAGGATGAGGATGGACGCGTTGCCCACTCCGTACTCGAGATTGGCCAGGTGACGCTCGGAGATCTCGGCGGCCTGCGCCAGCGACTTGCGCGTCATGCCGCGCCGCGCGCGCAGGGCGCGCACGCGCTCGCCCAGATGGACCAGGAAGGGGTTCTTGTCGTCCGCCGGCTCGGTGACCGGCTCGGTGACCGGCTCGGTGACCGGTCCGGCAGTCGCCTCGGCAGATTTATGCAATATAGTGCTTGACATCGGGAAAAACACGTTCTAAAGTTCTCGATACGCACGATACTGCATCCTGCCGATCCCAGCAAGCATCGGCAGCCCCAACGCGTCGAACGGCATCCGAACCCGGCGACGCGACCCCAAGGCACCAACCCAGCCGGAGACGCCATGACCCCTGAGGTTTTCCGCCAACAGATCGCCGACCTCACCGCCGAGATCGGCACGCGCCCGCTCGATGCCGGGCTCGACATCTGGCTCAACGCCCACCACGGCGCCGGCAGCGCCACCTACACCGCCCTCAAGGCCTCGTGCGAGGCCGGTGTCGCCGAAGGCTGGCTGTGCGAGCGCGAAGGCGGCGGCATCCGCTACGGGCGCATCTTCAAGCCCGCCGACGATCTGCACGGCTTCTCGGTGGACGTGGTGGACATGAAGGACATCGCCGGCCCGCATCACGTCCACCCGAACGGCGAGATCGACCTGATCATGCCGATCGAGGGTGACGCTCACTTCGACGGCCGGCCCGCCGGCTGGCTGGTGTGCCCGCCCGGCAGCGCGCACCGCCCGACCGTCAGCCAAGGCCGCGCCCTGGTGCTGTACCTGCTGCCGCAAGGCCAGATCCAGTTCACGAAGTGAGGGCCGTCCGACGGCCACCACACCAACCGAGGAGACAAACCCCATGACCGCCGAGTCCCCCCTGCCCGAGGTCGCCAGCCTGCCGGCCCGCTTCAACTTCGCCCAGCATCTGCTCGAGGGGGTTACCGCCGACGGCCAGCTCACCGAGCGGGCGCGGACGGCGGTCCTGGGGGAGCTGCGCCAGGAGTTTCGGCCGGAGTTTCTCAACCGGGTGGACGACATCGTGCTTTTCAAGCCCCTGTCGCGCAAGGAGATTAAGGCCATCATCGATCTGTTGACCGAGCAGCTGCGCCAACGGCTGGCCGACCGGCACATCGGGCTGAAGCTCACCGAGGCCTGCCGCGATTTCATCGCCGAAACCGCCTATGACCCGGTTTACGGAGCCCGCCCCCTCAAGCGCTACCTCCAGCATGCCTTGGAGACCCGCATCGGGAGGGCGCTGATCGGCGGCGAGGTCGGAGAAGGCTCACTCATCACGGTTGATGCCCGAAACGGCGAGTTGCTCGTGGCGATTTCGCCCCCCGCCGGAAAAGGTGGTGTTTCTGGCGGAGAGACCTGACGAGGCGAGGCAGGGCGCTCCGGCCGAAAGGGTGTTTATTCTGTTTGCAGTCAAGATTTTTGATGCTATTATATGACTAAATCAGTCAGAAATAGGTCTGGCTGGAGAAAGGGGCATTCGGATGCGCATCGATATCCTGTGTAGGCCCGATTGTGGCGAGCGCTGTGAACGTACCCTGGAGAACGTGCGGACGGCCCTGGACGAGATGTCCGTAAGAGCCGAGGTCCATATCTACAAGGATCGCCGCAAGATGATCGATAACCGGGTTTACGTTACACCCGCTTTGCTTGTTGATGACAACCTGAGGGTTTCCGGCCGGGTGCCGGAAATCCGCGAAATTCGCGGGATGATTGCCGAGCGTCCGCGTTACCGCAAGCGCTTGTCCGAGGTCGCCTAGGCAGCCCGCGATGGGCCATACACCGACTGGCCTTAAGCCCCCCTCCTTCCGAGGGGGGCTTTCCTTTTGGGCCAACCGGCCTTTCGGTCGCTGAAGGCGGGCGAGAATGCGTTTTGGCTAAAGGGCCTTTTTCCTCGGCCCTTCGCCTTTTGCCGGGATCAAAATCCCTTCGCTGACGGAAAACTCCAACAGCTCTTCCCCTTCCCGGCGGTCGATGCCGCCCGCAAAGATTTCCTCCGGGGTCTTTTTCCCCTTGCAGGCCCGCAACAGGTGCAAAAAGTCCTCCTGGAGCGATTCGCACAACACTTCGTCGCCGCGGCGCAGGAAAAGGGCCACCGAACCGACCGGACGGAACAGGCCGGCGAATTCTTCGAGGTCGGTTTCCCCCATTTCGAGCAGGTCGACCAC
>CAYQMP010000248.1:0-3490 GCA_964418615.1 uncultured Chthoniobacter sp.
ATACGCGCCGGCCCAAATGACACCGAGTAGGCTCGAAGCGAAAAGGACGACCGCAGCCAAGGCCAAGGCCATCCACAGCCATGACGGCGAAGGGTCCGGGGGAACGGTGCTGAAGCGCACGATGGCCGCGACCAACCAGCAGGCAGCAGCATATTGCATGACGTAAGGACGAGTTTCGTCGAGATACATCCAGAGGATCGGGCTGACTGCGGCGAGCAGGCAGGCGAAGAGGGCGAGTCGCGGTTTGTGACGCAGCAGGACGAGGAAGGCGAGTTGGCCGAGAAGAAACCAAGGCATGTTCGAGGCGCGCATGGTCCACTCACCGTTCCCGAAGATTTTGTGCCAGCCGTAAAGATAGAGCTGGTAGAGCGGCATCTGCAGAGTGGATCCGCTGACGGCTTGCGCATATTTCCACGCCTCCGCCGGATTGGGTGCCGTGGCAATGATGAGCGAAAGCGCTTCGTCGATCCAATAGCTCTGGTTGCTGATAGCGAAGGCGCCGACCATGAGCGAGGCGGCAAGTGCCGCGATAATGACCGCGCGGGAAAGCGGGGCACTGATGCTATCGCTTTCCGTGGCAGGGCCTCGCTCTTCCATGGCGGGCAGTGTGCCGAGATTGGCTATGCCTGAGAAGAAGGAAAGGGAAGCGGGCGAAGCCTGCGCGGCGGCGGCAAAGCCGTAGGCCGGAGATCAGATTTCCAGGGTGGCCTGTTTTTGCGGGAGGACGGCGTCTTCGAGGGCCATGTAGCAGGTGCGCTCTTGGAGGGTGCCGAGGATTTCGGGGTCGGCTTCGTCGAAGCGGCTGATGTTGAGGTCGGCTTGGAGGAGTCCGCCTTTGTCGACCATGATGGAGCGGGCGTGGACTTCGCCTTTGAGGAAGCCGCGTTTGAGGATGCGCAGGGTGCCGTTGCAGTAGATGCGGGCGGTGACTTTGCCGCGGACGACCATGTCGTGGACGCGGATGGGGTGGGCGATGATGACGTCGGCGCCTTTCTCGACGCGGACGCGGCGGGAGCCGATCTCGCAGTTGAGGCGTCCGGCGGTGCGGATGCGGGTCTCGCCGTCGCAGAAAATTTTGCCGGCCGCGCCGCCGCCGATGTCGGCGTTGCCGCAGATGGTGAGCTGGTTGTTGAGGTAGCCGAACTTTTTGATCGTCAGGGTGCCGCGGGTGCGGACGACGCGGCTGACGCGCTTCTCGACGAGAATGTCATAAAGGTCGATGTGCGCGTTGCAATTGGGGCAGGACGTCGAGGAGGCCGTGTAGGGAACTTCGTGGATGCGTCCGCATTCGTGGCAACGGACGCGCTTGAACTCGGGCGGGCGCCAGCGTTCGTAGTATTCGCGCAGCTTGGCAATCTGCGGTTCGTAGCGCAGGAGCCACGGCTCGGCCAACTTGAGGGCGCGCTTTTTGAAAGGTTCGAGTTTGGCCGCGAGGGGTGCGAGTTTTTCGCGCCAATCCGGAGCGGCCACGACCGGCGCAAGCCGCGCCGGTTTTTTGCCGTCCAGTTCGAAGTGCTGTCCGCAAGCGCGGCAGAACGTGCTGATGACGCCCGGCGATTCCTGTTGGGTGGCGCCGCACTTCGGGCAGGTGACCGCCTTTTTCGGGGGGCGGGGCGGCATAACGGGTCCGCCGTGTTAGAGGAGGCCTTTTTTGGGCTCGCCGGACGAGGGGGTGCTGCCGCCGGAGCGCGCCTCGGTGCGCGGGAGGGCGGATTTGTTCGGGCTGACTTCGGATTTGCCGACGAAGGTGGCGCCGTCCTCGATGATGATGCGGCCGGCGCGGAGGTCGCCGATGAGTTGCGCGGTGGCTTTGAGTTCGACGCGTTCGGCGGCGTCGATGTTGCCCTGCACGGTGCCGTGGATGATGACGGATTTGGATTTCACTTCGCCCTGCACGTTGGCGGATTTGCCGACGGTGAGGGTGGCGTTGGAAGTGATTTCGCCTTCGATTTTGCCGTCGAAAACGAGGTCGTTTTGGAATTTGAGTGTGCCTTTGATTTCCACGTCGCTTGAAAGATGGTTGCGGTTGCCGCTGCCGGTGGGTGATTCGCTCATGGGATTGACGATATTGCTGAGGTTCATTGTTTGAGGAGCAGCCACGTTATCGCGTGGGCGGGGGGTGTCAAAAGGAAAGGAATTCCGAGCGTGGAGCAGGGAGCGGGAAGCGGGGCGGCAGGAGGCTGGTGTCTTGTCCTGCCATAGGTTGACACCCATCAGGAGGAAAAGATGAGTGCGACAGTGATTAAATACAGTGAGAGCTTCAAGTTGCAGGTGGTGCGGGATTTGGAGAGCAGACGTTTCCGCACGATCAACGAGGCTGGGAGCTTCTACGGGATCCAAGGGGCGACGACGATCAAGCGCTGGCTGATAAAGTTTGGCAAAGATCGGCTGATGCCCAGAGTGGTTCGGGTGGAGACACCGGACGAACAAAACGAACTCAAGCGCCTGCGGCAGCGGGTGAGGCAACTGGAAGGGCTGTTGGCCGACAAGGAGTTGGGGTTGGTCATCAGCGAGACGTATCTGGAGCTGGCCTGCGAGCGGGCCGGGATCCTGGATGTGGAGGACTTTAAAAAAAAGATCGCTGGGCGTGCGCGCAGCGCGGGGTCCAGCGGCGAGGGCAAAGAGTGAAGGCGATGTGCATGGCCCTGGGCATGAGCCGACAAAACTACTACCGGCACCGGCAGCGGCGTCGACGCCAAGAGTTGCAAGAAGAAGCGGTGCTGGCTTGGACCAAAGAGGAGAGGCAGGTGCAGCCCAAGATGGGAGCACGCAAGCTGCTGCACCGGATGAAGGAACAACGCTGTTGCTTTACCCCGGGGCGGGACCGGTATCTGGCCTTGCTCAAAAAGAGGGACATGCTGGTGAGCTACGAGAAGTCAGCACCCAAGACGACCAACAGCTACCATCGGCTGCCGGTCTTCACCAACCGGCTCAAAGCCACGGAGGTGAGCGCCCCGAACCAAGCGTGGGTGTGCGATCTGACCTATATCAAGACGCGCAAGGACTTTGCCTACCTGTTTTTGCTCAGCGACCGCTACTCGCGCAAGATCGTGGGTCATCATGTGAGTTCGAAGATGGAAAGCGCCGACGCGCTCAAGGCGTTGGAGAAGGCGGTCAAAGATCTTCCAGCCAACCAGCAACCTATTCATCACTCCGACCGCGGGTGCCAATACTGCAGCCACGAGTATGTCGGGGCGCTGCGGCAACGCGGGCTGGAGGTGAGCATGACCGAGGACAACCATTGCTACGAGAACGCGCAGGCCGAGCGGGTCAACGGGATCTTGAAGCGCGAGTATGGACTGGGCCAAGTGCTGCCCTCATTGGAGGCGGTGCGCAAGGCGGTCGACCAAGCCGTGGAGCTTTACAACACGCGCCGGCCGCACTGGGCCTTGAACCTGGGCTACCCGGCGAAAATCCACGAGGAGGGTCTCAAAAATTTTTCATCCCCCTGCAGGGGGATGAAAGGGCCTGCTGACGCAGGCCAATCATC
>CAYQMP010000249.1:0-3490 GCA_964418615.1 uncultured Chthoniobacter sp.
TCGAAGGCCAGTCGGTGGCGACGGAAAACCCGTCGCGCCGCAACGCGGCAACCACGCGCAGGGGTCGGGCACACAGCGCCCGGTTTGCCGGATGCGCCGCCGCTTGCACGCGGTGGAACAAACGGTGGGTGAGGCGATCGACGGGGCGCGATCCCGTGCGGTTGGGACAAACCACCGGGGCATCGAGGCAGAGCAGGACGGGCCGATCCGCGGGAAGGTTTTCCCGCAACCACGATCGCAGTCCCGCGTCGCCCCTCACCAGCCCATGGGCAACGCGGGTGACCCCGCGGGTATCGCCTTGGAGCAGACAGACGCCGTCCGGACGGCGCTCGCCCCAAGCCAGATCGATTCCGGCCACCGCCCAGCGTCGCGGGCGGGCCATGGGTCAGAGTTCGCGCGGCCCGGCCGGGGGATCGCCCGCCAAGACTGTCGGCGGTTCGGCCACCGGGCCGGCCATGGCGGGAGGTTCGGCCGGAACAAGCTTGGGCAGGCGCTGGCCGAGCGGTTCGCGGAAAATGTCGACGCGCGCGCCGACGCCGACACGGTCGAACAGCGCTATGACATCGCGCGAACGCATGCGGATGCAGCCGTAGCTGACGGGCTGGCCGATGTTGCGTTCCTCCGGTGTGCCGTGGATGTAGATGAAGCGTCCGAAGCTGTTGCGATTATGACGTTCATTGCCGTCGAGCCAGAGGATGCGTGTCACGATGGGATCGCGCCCCGGGGCGTCGACCGGCAGCACCTCGCCGGTGAAGCGGCGCGATTTGAAGACGGCGCCGGAGGGGAGTCCGTGTCCGATTTTCTTGACCACGCGATGTTTGCCCAGCGGGGTGCCGTAGCTTCCGGGGGCGGAACTCAGTCCGAACTTGGATGTCGAGACCGGGAACGTGGCCACCGGCTCGCCCTTGTCGGTGAGGAGCATTTTTTGGTCGGCCACGCTGATGTGCATGACGTGGCGGTTGTCCAGTTGGGCGCAGCCGGCCAGCAGGACGGGCAAAAGAAAAGAGAGCGGGCGAAATCTCATTAAGCAACAGAGTAGCACAGGTCGAAGGAAGGTCGAGTTGGGGGCGGAGGCCTGATATGAGAAAGCGTTCGCATGCACGGTCGCGCCCCTGGTCCGAGCGGGATCACCTTGGAGGAAAAATTTTTTGAACGCCGACCGAACGGCATGGTCGAAATAATCGGTTTGGTTTGCGCCAAGAGCCGCCGGGCCGGTCAGTTTTCTTGTTTTCTGACCGGAATCACCGGCGGCTCACTTTTTGTGCTTGAGCACAGGCCGTCCGTTCCTAGCGTCCATAGAGTGAAAGCCACCGACGCCGCCTGCGACACGGTGCTCATCATCGAAGATGAGGCCGACGTGCTCGAATTGATCCGCCTGCACCTGACCAAGGCGGGGTTTCGGGCTCTGGGCGCCCGGGATGGGAAGTCCGGATTGGCCTTGGCGCGGTCCGCCAAGCCCGACGTCATCGTCCTCGATCTCATGCTCCCCGAGATGCGCGGGGAGGACGTCTGCTCCGAACTCAAATCCGCCGAGTCCACCGCGGCCATCCCCGTCATCATGCTCACGGCCAAAGCCCAGCCGGAGGAACGCATCGCCGGTCTCGAGCTGGGCGCCGACGACTACGTGGCCAAACCTTTCAGTCCGCGCGAGCTCGTGCTCCGCGTCCAGGCCCTGCTCCGCCGCCTGCGCGCTCCGGGTTTGGGAGATACGCTCGCGCTCGGGCCGTTCGAACTCGACCGCGGCACGTTCGAGGTGCGTCTTGAGGGGGAGAAACTCGATCTGACCTCGATCGAATTCAAGCTCGTTGCCGCGCTGATGGAAAAACGCGGTGCGCCGCTCAAGAGGGAAACGCTTTTGCGCGACGTCTGGGGCTACCGCAATCCGATCGACAGCCGCACGGTTGACACGCACATGCGCCGACTCCGCGCCAAGCTCGGGGCCTTCGCCGATTGCCTCCAGACGGTGCGCGGCGAGGGCTACCGTTTCAACGCCGGAGGAACTACCGATTGAACTGGTGGTGGGTCGTCACGCTGGCGGCCGCGTTGCTGCTCCTGCTCCTCGTGCGCTATATCGCCGGCATCGTGCGCTTGCGCAAAGGCCTGCGCCGCGTGGCCCACGGTGACCTCGAGCGGCCGCTGCTGCTCGATCTGCCGCGCGGACTGCGCGCCGCGCAGCGCGATCTCGAGGCCATCGCCCGTCAGGCGCGCGACCTCGACCGGGCCGCCCACCGCGAACGTGCCGAGTTGACCGCGGTCATGGCGAGCATCCCCGAAGGCATTCTGACCGTCGACCGCCGGCTCTGCGTGCTCCAAGCCAACCGCGGGGTGGAAACCATGTTCCAGCTCTCCGCCTCGCCGGTCGGGCGCACCGTGGTCGAAGCCTTCGGCCACGCCGCCATGCACAAACTCGTGCAGGAAGGGGTGGCCGGACGCAAGCCGCACCGCGGCGAAATCGTTGTCGAGCAGGGCGGCAAGCGCCGTGTCTATGAATTGAGCATTTCTCCGCTCGAACAGGGCACCTCCGAGCCCGGTGCCGCCGTGGTGGTGCACAACATCACGCGCATCAAAAATCTCGAGCAGGTGCGACGCGAATTCGTGGCCAATGTCTCGCATGAGTTGCGCACCCCGCTGACCATCATCAGCGGCTACCTCGAGACGCTGACCGACGGGGGGCTCGATGACCGCTCCATGACCGAGTCCGCCCTCGGTGTGATGTCCAGACACGCCGACCGCCTCGGACGTCTGGTCGACGACCTTCTGACCATTTCCCGCGCCGAATCGCGTTCCGTGCCGCTTGAAATCCAACGCCTCGACCTGCGCGAGGTCCTCCGCCATGTCGTCGAACAACTCGACGGCCCCATCCGCAGCCAAGCCGCCACGGTGCGCATCACCACGGCGGGCGGCGATCTCTCGCTCGAAGCGGACGCCGCGCGCCTCGAGCAGGTCTTCCTCAACCTCTTGGAGAACGCGCTCAAATACGGCAACCGTCCGGGATTGACCGTCGACCTCTACGCCGAGCGCACCGGCGCGAACATCCACGTGCAGGTGACCGACAACGGCCCCGGCATCCCGCGCGAGGATGTGGAGCACATTTTCGAGCGCTTCTACCGCGTGCACAAAGACCGCTCGCGCGAGACCGGTGGCACGGGCCTCGGCCTCTCCATCGTGAAAAATGTGGTCCAAGCCCACGGCGGCACGGTTTCCGTGCGCAGCGTGCCGGGCGAAGGATCCACTTTTACCGTGACCCTTCCCCTCCAGCAGTCCGCCCCCGTCGCACCGCCCCCTTGGTCCGCCGAGAAAAAAACCGCAACGGCCGAAGCGCCCCGGGGTTGAATCGGGTGTTATGAAAATCCGCACTCTCGCCGGCGCCATGTGCGCCGCACTGATCATCGCCCACCCGCAAGCCCTACAGGCCCAACCCGACGCCGGTCCCGGCGCGCCGTCCGAGCGCCCCGGCAAACCTCATTGGAAAATGCAGGGCAAACCCGGC
>CAYQMP010000250.1:0-3472 GCA_964418615.1 uncultured Chthoniobacter sp.
CAGATGGATTTCCGTCTTCATGCCGCAACTTCCCCGCTCCCTGCGCGCGCCTCGGGCGCGCTACATCAAGCGAACCGGGAGGAAAAATTGCAGTTTCCCCACCCCGGTTTTCAGTCCAGCCGCCGTATCGATCGCGGCAAGGAGCGCTTTGCGCACGCGCAGATTTTGCACGTCCTGCATGCCGAGGAGCACGGCAGCGAGAAAGCCGAGGTCCGGTTGGTGTCCGACCAGCATGACGGCGGGAAATTTCCGGTAGGCATCCAATTCCTCCATCGCTTTGAAGGCGTCCATGCCGCAGGCCGCCCAAGGAGCTTCGACCAACTCGGCGCTGGTCAGACTTTTCGCCACGCGTTCGGCGGTCTGCCGCGCCCGGACCACGGGACTGGTCAAAATAACGGATGGCTCGATTCCATGCTTCAGGCAGAATTTGCCGACCTTGGCCGCCTGCTGCTCGCCTTTCGGCGTGAGTTGGCGGGCACTGTCGCTGGCGGCCAAGGCCTCGGCCTCGGCGTGACGGAGAAGATAAAGGAGCATGGAATTCGCGCGCGCGGCGTCACATGACCATGCCGCCGTCGACGACCAGCACCTGCCCGGTGATGTAACCCGCTTCCGGCCCGGCGAGGAAGGCCACTGCGGCGGCGATGTCATCCGGAGCCCCGAAGCGGGCCAGCGGAATTTTCTCCACCACCGCGGTGCGGATGCTCTCGGGCAACACGGCCGTCATGTCGGTCTCGATGAAGCCGGGCGCGACCACGTTCGACGTGATGCCGCGGCCGCTCAATTCGCGGGCGATGGTTTTGGTCAGACCGATCAGGCCCGCTTTGCTCGCCGAGTAATTCGCCTGCCCCGCGTTGCCGGTGATGCCGACGACGGACGCGATGTTGATGATACGTCCGCTGCGCTGCTTGGCCATGGGGCGCTGCACGGCGCGGATGAAGTTGAAGGCTCCCTTGAGGTTCGTGTCCACCACCGCATCCCAGTCCTCGGAACTCATGCGCATACTCAACCCGTCGCGCGTCACCCCAGCATTGTTGACCAAGATGTCGATGCGTCCGAAATCTTCGAGGATGGCTTCCCCGAGTTCCTGCACCGCTTGGAAATCCGCCACATCCACCGGGTAGGCTTTGGCCGCGCCCGGATGCCCGGCATTGATCGCTTCGGCCGTCTTGGCTGCATTGGCCTCGGTGCGGCTGACCACCGCGATCTTCGCCCCGCCATCGGCCAAGCGTTTGGCGATGGCTTCCCCGATGCCCCGACCTGCTCCGGTCACGATGGCCGTCTGTCCTTCGAATGGTTTGCTCATAGGAGAAGCATCCAACACCAAGCGCCCGCCGGGCTCAATTCCCTTCCTTCTGCACCAGAATCGTCTGGGTCGGGAAAGCAAAGCCGAAGCCGGCCGCGTCGAACTTTTCTTTGATCTGCGCGTTCAACTCCTGGACGGCATCGAGAAAATCCGACATGGCCATGGCCTTGGACCAGTAGATGACCTGGATATCGAGCGAGCTGGGGCCGAAGTCTTTCCAATGCACCCACACGTCCGCGGTCTGCGGATGCGCGGTGAAAATTTCGCGGACCATTCCCACCGCCTCGAGCATCTGTGTGGCCGTCAGGTCGTAAACCAAGCCGATGGTGAAGACCAGGCGACGCGTCGGTCGCGCGCTGAGGTTGGTCACATCGGACGTGGTGATGTTCTGGTTCGGGATGGAAACGAGGAAGCCGTCCGCCGTCCGCACCCGCGTGCTGCGCAGCCCGATTTTTTCCACCGTGCCCTCCGCGCCTCCGATCTGGATGAAGTCGCCCACCGCAAACGGCCGGTCGATCAGCACGGCGACGGACCCGAAGAGGTTGGCCACCGTATCCTTGGCCGCGAGGGCCACGGCCACGCCACCGATGCCCAACCCGGCCAGCAACCCGGCCACGTTGTAGCCCATGTTCTGCAGGACAAGGAGGACGGCAATGGCGTAGAAAAAAACAGCACAGGCCCTGGCCAGCACCGGACCGAGGGTCTCGCGGGATTGCCGCAACGCCGGGTCGTCCACCTGCTCGGCCCACTCACGCAAGGCGACCCGCACCGCGCGCGCCGCGACAAAAGCAACAAGCAAGGCAAAGCCGGCCTTGAGAGCCTGCGCCGACCAAGCACCGACCGGATCGGGCAGACGGACGATATGCAGTCCGACCGCCAACGCCGCGAGCATCAGGCCCCAGCGGACAAGGGGAACGAGCGTGCTCCAGACCTCCAAAACAATTTCGCGTTTCGGCTGGGTCGCATCCAAGCGCAGACGCCGCCGGAGCAGGCTCGCCATCAGCCAACTGCCCAGCCACGCCCCGATAAACAAGGCGGCGAAAATCCCGATTTCCCACCACGGGGCGCGGACAATGTGCTCGGTCATCCGGACATTTTTAACGCCCTCATCCGGCAGGGCACGGGAAAAATCCTCCGCAGCCCGTCAGGCGGACAATGACTGCAGGAAAGCAGCCGCCGATTCCCCGATAGCTTTGCGCTCCGCGGGCGTCTTCTTGGCCAGCGTCTTCAGCGCCATCCCCACCCGCGGATTGCGGGCAAAGCGCTGCTCGTGCCGCGCGTAGAAATCCCAGTAGAGGTAGTTGAACGGACACGCCTCCGGCCCGGTCTTCACCGCCGGCTTGTAGCGGCATCCCTCGCAGTAATTGCTCATGCGCGAGATGTAACCCGAGCCCGCCGCATACGGTTTGGTCGCCATGAATCCCCCGTCGGCGTGCAGCACCATGCCGAGCACATTGGCGGCCATGACCCAGTCGTGCGCATCGACATACATCTCGAGATACCAGCGCAGCGCCTCCTGCGGCCTCACTCCGGCCAGCAGCAGAAAATTGCCCAGCACCATGAGCCGCTGGATGTGGTGGTTGAACCCCGTGCCCAGCACCTGACCGATGCATTGTCGCAAGCAATTCATCTCGGTCTCCCCCGAATAAAAGAAGCCGGGCAAAGGCCGCCGGGCATCGAGACCGTTGACCTGTTCGTATTCCGGCATCTTCAGCCAGTAGACACCGTTGACAAATTCCCGCCATCCCGCGATCTGGCGGACGAAGCCCTCCACGCTGGCCAGAGGCGCCTTTCCTTTGTCATAGGCCGCGACAGCCCTGTCGATGCACTCGCGCGGCGTGAGCAGCCCGAGATTGATCAGCGGCGAGATCACCGAATGGAAGAGCAACTCCTCGCCCTCGACCATGAGATCTTCCCACGGACCGAACCCCGCCAACCGCGTGGCGATGAAATCATCCAACCAGCGCAGCGCCCCTGCCCGGTCGACCGGCAGCCAAAAGTCCTCCGCTTTGCCCGGATGGTCGGCAAATTCCTTCGCGACCAAAGCCATCACCTCGCGCGTGATTTTATCCGGCTTCTCCCGCCGCACCTCCACCTGCGGCCGTTCGGCCTTGATCCAGTCCCGGAATGTCTTCCGGTTCTCCTCGTCGAAATTCCACCGTCCGCCAA
>CAYQMP010000251.1:0-3442 GCA_964418615.1 uncultured Chthoniobacter sp.
CTCACCTCACCCAAATCAACTCATCCCGCACATCCCAGACCTTCATCGGGTCGCACCCATTGCCGTCGGCGATCCACATGGCGGTGAAGCAACCGGCCCCGTCATGGAGACGCTCGGCGAAGTCGCGGATCGCGTCGAACGTCCCGTCGGGCAGCGCCTCGCTCGAGCTGATCTCGTAAAGATGCACCGTGCGGGCCGGACGATCCCAGCGCGTGGCGGTGGGAAGGAAGTCGAAGCGGAATTGCCACGGACGCACGGGCAATCCAATTTCCTCATCAATCGTCTGCAGGACGTCCCGCAGTCCGCCGGCGCGGATACCGTTGTTGGTCTGCAGGAGATTTTCCAAGGCGGTGGAACTCGCGCTCATGGTGTGCTTGGCGTGAGAAAAGAGGCGTTGTTCAAGCTTTGACCCGGTGATTGACGGCCGGCGCGTGCGGCCAGAAGCGGGCGACGTGTTCGCAATAGTCGGCGTATTCCCCGCCGAAGCGGCGATGGAGTTCGGCTTCTTCGAGACGCACGATGACCAGCATGAGCGGAATCCAGAGCAAGGCGGCGATGTAGCCTGCGGGGTAATTGGCCAGCAGGGCCCAACCGGCGAGTGCGAGGAAGACCTGCACGTAGCGCGGGTGCCGCGTGTGGGCGTAAGGTCCGGAGGTGACCAAATTCTGCGGATGACCCACCGGGTCGATTTCCGGCAGTCCGAGCTGCACGCGCCACGGGAGATGTCGCTCGATTTGCAAGCGGAAGATTATGGCCGCCGAGAGAAAGATGATGCCGATCGCCGCGAGCATCGGCTGGGAGCCGTAGTCGTTGCGCAGCAGGGTTTCGCGCCAAGTCGAGAGAACGACGGCGAGAGCAATGACCACCGCCCAGAGCAGGTATTGCGAAGCGGAAATGCCCAGCCTCCGCCAAACCGGCAGGAAGCCGTGGAGCAGCAGCCAATAAAGCAGGGCAGCGGGCACGAGGGTGACGAGCAACAAGGCGACGATGTAGCGGAAGGTTTCCATGGTGTTGGTATGTGGTTCAGTTTACGGGGAAAGTTTCGCGGCAGGCGCGGACCGGCGCTATGCGGTGATCTCCCACGGGGAAAAGCCCCCTACGGCGTGACGACGACCGGACGCAACGTGAGGTTGCCGCCGCAATCGGGGCAGCGTTGGGGGATCTTGCCGGTCTGGAAATAGTTCATGGCCAGCGCCTGGCAGGTAAGGCACGGCTGGCGGCCCTGCCGGTGGTTCAAGCAGTAAACCCCGGGAGCCGTGCTCGATTCGAAGAGGCGGATCCAAAAGGTGTCGCAAACATCGCAGGCGACCGCATCGCCATGGCAGGGTCCAATGGTGGTGCACGCGGCCAATAAGAAGACGAGGCAAGCGGCGAAGGCGAAACGGCGGAGTGCTTTCATCAAGACGAACGTCGCACCGTGTGCGACCGCCGGCCATGGGGGCTTGTGCTGATGGAAACATCTTATTTGGTAGGGCCCGCCGGCCCCGTTTCCAACGAAATGTGAACTGGATCTGGATCCTTGAACGACATTCCGGAGGTAGGGACACGCGGCTCGCGTGTCCGTTGGTAAGAAAGCGGACGAGCGAGCCGCTCGTCCCTACCTTAAGTGCCCGAAAAAAGGTGGGCCACCCTGCCCCACCGCAGGATGGCCCTGTGCAAACGCGGTTTGGCTTGCGAGTGCAAGTTGACCGCGCGCCCATGCACAAAGTCAGTCGGGCATGACCACGGTATCGATGACGTGGATCACGCCGTTGGAGGCGACGATGTCGCCGCGCAAAACCTTCGCTCCGCCGAAGCCGATGTTGCCGTTCTCGGAGGCCACTTCGACTTTCTCGCCGTTGAGCATTTTGATCCGGCCATCTTTGACGTCGGCGGCCATCACCTTGCCCTCGGTCACGTGGTTTTTGAGGATCCCAGCCAGCTTCTTTTTGTTTTCCGGCTTCATCAAATCCTCGAGCGCGCCGGGAGGCAGTTTGGCGAAGGCGGCATTGTTCGGGGCGAAGACGGTGAACGGTCCCTTGGCTTGCAAGGCCTCGACGAGGTCCGCCGCGCGCAGGGCGGAAACGAGCGTGGTGAAGTCGGCATCGCCGGAGGCGACAACCACGATGTCGGCGGCCGGCGCGGGCGAGGAAGGCGCTTCCTGCGCGGTGACCAACTCGGAGAATAGGATGCCCGCGGCGCAGGCGCCGGCCAGGCTGAGGAGAGGAAGTGTGTGTTTGTTCATGATGATTCGCATTGGAAACGTGGACCATCATACGCGGCCCGCTATGACATGGAATGGGGTGTTGTGCCCGTATGGCAGACCCCCATGGCGAAGGGCGGCGGCGACTCGCAAGGTGGGACGCGATGAAACGATCCACACGCCACCGGGCCGTGGCTCTCGCCGCGGCCGCCGCCGTGCTCGCCGCCTGCCTCGGACCGATCGAGGACGCGGTCGACGCGCCCTACCGCGAACCGCGCGGCAATCCCGCCGCTTACCAAGGCATGCTCAACGAAACGCAGCGACGCCATTTGCGCAGCGCGACCTTCCCGCGTTTGACCGACAACGAGCGCAGGCTGCTCCGCCGCGTCAATGCGGCCGTCAACCGCGACATCCGCTATCTTTCCGACGTGGAAAATTACGCCATGCCGGACCGTGCGGTGACCGAACCGCAGATTCATCGTCCGGCCCTCGCCCATTTGCCGCCGGCGCGCTACGGCGATTGCGAGGATTATGCTTTGACCAAAAAGCAGCGCCTCGATCGCGCCGGATTCAGCGCCAGCCGGACTTTCGTCGCTCTCGCCACGGTGCCGGAAGACTTCGGGCGCATCACCCACTCCGCCCTGGCCGTGCCGGAGGGCAGCGATTGGTGGATCCTCAACAATTGGGACAACGACATCCAGCGCGCCAGTTCCCTCGAGCGCTGGTGGGAATGGAAATTCATTCGTCCACGCTACGACAGCTATCTTCTCTCCATGCAGATGCGCCGGGTCGCGGAGCAAAGCGATGCCGCACTGCCCGCAGCAGGCGCCGGCGCTCCCGCCAGAGAATAAACGCGGCGAGCGCCGCCGCCGCGGCCGCGACCGGCGCCTCGGGAATGGGTGACAACTCCCCGTCCGGACCGACCAATTGCGCCCCATGGATGCCAAGGTCGGCAAAATAAACTTGGGCCAGTTGCGTCGAGGTCAAACCGCCCGGGCCGAAGAAAAGACGTCCCGCGTTGCCCTGATCCACACCGCGCCAGTTGGTGATGGTCAATGTGGCGGCTGAGGTCCAAACAATGGCGGAACTGTCGGCCAAACGGATATTGGACGCCCCAAGATCGATGACCGAATCCGCGCTGAGCGTGAGTGCTCCGGCCGTCTCGGCCACGGCACTCCCCCCGCCTGCTCCGCGCAAGGTGCCGCCGGCCAGATCGAGGGCAGTCGCGGTGCCGAGTTGCTCCGCGGCGGAAAGATGGGC
>CAYQMP010000252.1:0-3430 GCA_964418615.1 uncultured Chthoniobacter sp.
GACGAGCGAGCCGCTCGTCCCTACCTTTCTGCTCACCCGCTGATTGACGGCGCGGCGACGGGCGAAGAGGATCGGGCAATGTTTGCCGCCGCACGCCTGCGAGTTCTCGGCCATGCCGTGGCTGCGGTGGCTTTGTTTTTCTTGGCCGGCGGCCACTGGGGTGCGCTGCAGACGGTGGCGTGGGCCGGGATGCTCTGGAATTACACGCAGGCGGACGGTTCGTTGCTCTCGGGCGTGAAGAAGACCTTCGACGGTGAGCATCCGTGCACGATGTGCGATTCGATCAAGACGGCGAAAGAAAAGGAGCAGTCCAAGCCGGTGACTTTGGTGTCGGCGAAGAAACTCGAGGCTTTTCCCGCGCCTTTGCGCGCGGCTTTGCCGCCGCGCGACTGCCGCAAGTTTGTTTTTCCCGCGGCGGCGGAGGTGAGGCCCGCGGTGCTTTCTAACGCGCCGCCGACGCCGGTGCCCATCGCAGGCCTCGCTTAAGTCCCGCGACGCGGAAGGTTTCCGCGTTCGTCGATCCGTCGTGCCCAGGGGCAACGGGCGGATCCTGCCCTTTCCAATCCTCCGGCGTGCCAACGCAGTCGGACCAATCCATCCATTTCATGATCAAAAACATCTTCCTTCTTCTTTCTGTCGCCGCCCTGCCGTTGCGCGCGGCCGACCTCGCATCCATCCCGAGCCCCATGGCCCAGGGTGGAATGATCCACGTTTATGTCAGTTTCCAAGACGTGCTCTCGAACAGCTTCAATGTCTCGACCGATGCGGGCACGCCGCAGCTCCAGCCGCTGAGCTTGTGGGCGCCGGGGGACAACTTCCTGCCGGCCGACCCGTGGTATTCCGCGCTGTCGCCATCCGCGCAGGGGCTGCCTTTCAACAGCCAATACGGATTCCTCATCGATTCCGCGACGAGCGATTTCCCGCCGGCGGGCACGTCGATCGGGATCCGTCTGCTCTCGGCCACGCCGGGCTTGCAGGCGCAATTTTACCGCGGGACGGATCCGAAGTCGTTCACGCCGGTGTTCCTGCCGGCGCATGACTACGTTCTGTGGAACGGCAACATGTGGCATCCGGTCTTCACCGCGCCGGGTGCGGGCAATTACGAGGCCACGTTCCAATTCTTCCTGGCCAACGCGAGCGCCACGTCGGTGGCGGACTTCACCACGATGGCGGGGGCGGTGCCGGGGTATTCGACGGCGGAAGTGACGCTGCAGTTCAGCGCGGTGCCGGAGCCATCGGGTCTGGTCTTGCTGGCGGGCGGTCTCGGTGTGCTCTGGTGGCGGTTGCGGCGGCGATGAAACGCAGCGCGGCTTTCAGCCTCATCGAGTTGCTGGTGGCAATCGCCATCATCGCGGTGCTGGCCGGCGTGGCTTCGGCGGCTTGGCAGCGGGCGCAAGGTTCGTCGCAGGCCGCGCAATGCCTCGCGAAAATGCGCCAGCTTTCCGCGGCGATGCAAATGTGGGGTGCGGACCGCGGGGGCGAATTCCCCCGCAGTTCGCATTCGGCTTTCGCCCACCGCTCGCGCGGATGGCAGCGCGAGATCCTGCCTTACCTCGGTGAGGCGGAGGGTCCGGTCACGCCGGATCTGCAGCGCCGGTATTTCCGGTGTCCGGTCGATACCCGAACGAACGGCAGCAGCTACGGGCTCAATGTGTTTTTCGAGCTGGATCCCGATGCGGACGACTACGAGGGTGCGCCGGCGCGGTGGCGACGGGCCTCGTCGCTGCCCGTGCCCTCGCGCACGGTGCTGCTGGCGGAAATAAAGACGGAATCATCCGCAGACCACGTCATGGCGCATTTCTGGTCGGGCAGCGCGGAAGGCAGTGAGGTGGCGGTGGAGCGTCATGACGGAAAGAGCAACTTCGTCTTCGCCGACGGCAGTGCCGCGCTCCTGCGGGTCGAGGAGACCTACGACCCCGGGCGCGGCATCAACCGCTGGAATCCGTCGCTGGCCGGGTTGTTGGAGTAGGGCATTTTTTTGGCCGCGAAGAGGTGCAAGAGGGACTCGAGGAGAAGTGAAGGGCGTCTGTAGCGTCGCCGTCCCCGGCGACGCTACAGGTAATGCAGGGGTGCGGCTCAGGACTGTTGTGCAGTGTGCGCTCGGGTGAGCCACTCGGGGAAGGGATCGGGCAGTGTGCGCCAGGCTTCGGGGCCGCGGACCATTTCTTCGTCGGTGAGCAGGCAGCGGTCGAGCTCGGTGATCATGGCGTCCTTGGGAAGATTTTGTCCGATGTAAACGATTTGCTGGCGGCGGTCGCCGAAGGGTTCTTTCCAATCCTTCATGATCGCCTTGAGTGTTTCCTCGTCGTCCGGCCAGCGGGGCTTGGGCGCGGCGGCCCACCAATAGCCGACGGGTTTGTATTCCGCGCTGCCGCCGGCTTGGCTCCACAGGCCGATCATGTCGTGGCGCGTGGCCAGCCAGAAATGTCCTTTGGAGCGGAGGAGTCCGGGCCATTCGGTGTGGAGGAAATCCCAGAAACGCTGCGGATGGAACGGGCGGCGCGCGCGGTAGACGAAGCTCCCGATGCCGTATTCCTCGGTTTCCGGGGTGTGGATGTTTTGCAGCTCCTTGATCCAACCGGCCGAGGCCTGGGCTTTTTCCATGTCGAAACGTTTGGTGTCCAACACGCGGTCGAGCGGGACATGGCCGCGTTCGGTTTCGATGATTTCGGCGTCGCGGTTGAATTGGCGGAGGATGGCGCGCAGTTGGGCGAGTTCGCTTTGGCTGACCAGATCGGTCTTGTTGATGATGAGGACATCGGCGAATTCGACCTGGTCGATGAAGAGGTCGGCGATGGTGCGTTCGTCGCCTTCGCCGGCGGCTATGTTGCGGTCCTTGAGATAATCGGCAGCGTGGAATTGTTTGAGGAAGTTGGCCGCGTCGATGACCGTGACCATGGTGTCGAGGCGGGTGATTTCCTGCAGTCCGTTGCCTTCCTCGTCGGCGAAGGTGAAGGTCTGCGCGACGGGGAGCGGTTCGGAAATGCCGGTCGACTCGATGAGCAGGTAATCGAAGCGTCCTTCGCGGGCGAGGCGCGAGACTTCCTTGAGCAGGTCGTCGCGCAGGGTGCAGCAGATGCAGCCGTTGGACATCTCGACGAGTTTCTCCTCGGTGCGGCTGAGTTTGGCGCCGCCGTCGCGGACGAGTTCAGCGTCGATGTTGACCTCGCTCATGTCATTGACGATGACCGCGACGCGCCGGCCTTCGCGGTTGTGGAGGATGTGGTTGAGCAACGTGGTTTTGCCGGCGCCGAGGAAGCCGGAGAGGACGGTGACGGGGAGGGGCGTGGGAGAGGGATGAGGCATGAAACTTGAAACTTGAGTGAAAGGGTGCGGCCGGCTGGGCCAGCCGGCCCTACCGGGGGGAAATTTCAGCGCGGAGGATTTCGCGGGGGCGTTTTTGCGTGCCGGGGTTTTCGAGGAATTCGAG